>CAZIFP010000056.1:0-13300 GCA_964538105.1 uncultured Bifidobacteriaceae bacterium | reverse complement strand
CTTCGCGGAATTTTCCCGCCTTGACCAGTTCTTCCAGATTTTTATTCGTCGCCGCGACCAGCCGCACATCCGAGCTTAAGGTTTTGTTCGAGCCGACACGCTCAAAGGTCCGTTCGCCCAAAAACCGCAGCAGCTTCACCTGGATCGTCGCGTCAATCTCGCCGATTTCGTCCAGAAAAAGTGTTCCGCCCTGCGCCTGCTCAAAGCGGCCGATGCGCCGCTCGTGCGCGCCGGTGAACGCGCCGCGTTCGTGGCCGAACAATTCGCTTTCCAGCAGCGTCGGCGCGAGCGCCGCGCAATGGACGGTCACAAAAGGCTGCTTCGCGCGCGGACTCAATTGATGCAGCGCTTTCGCGATCAATTCTTTTCCGGTGCCGCTTTCACCGAGGACCAAAACCGTCGCGCGCGTCGGCGCGACCTGCTGGACGACATCGAAAATTTCCTTCATCACCGGTGATTCGCCGATGATGTTTTCCAGGCCGAATTTTGAATCCAGTTGTTTGCGCAGCGAGACATTTTCCACTTCCAGATCCTGCTGTTTCAACGCCCGCGCAATCCGCATTTCCAGTTCCTCGATCTGCAGGCGGCCCTTGGCGATGTAATCGTCCGCTCCGCGTTTCATCGCGTCCACCGCCAGTTCCTCTGAACCATAGGCCGTCATCAAAATGCAGATCGGCGGCTTGGAAAGAGATTTGGCGCGCGCGATCAATTTCATGCCGTCCTCGTTCGGCAGCCGAAAATCCGTCAGCATCACATCAAAGTTTTCGCTTTCCAGCAGAGTCATCGCCGCCTGCGCGTCCTCGGCAATATAAACGTCATAGCGCTCCTCCAGCGCCGCGCGCAGGCCTTCGCGCGTCGTCTTCTCGTCGTCCACGATTAAAAGAGTTGGTTTCATTTTGTTTCAGGGTCGCGCGAAGCAGGCGAAGGCTGCGAAGAAAAAACGTCCTTCGCGGTCATCGCGGTCATCGCGCGACATTCCTTGCTTCAAGCAATTTTGGTCTGCGTTCGTGCAACGGCAGCCAGATGCGGAACGTCGTGCCGCGTCCTACGTGGCTTTCCAATTCGATGCGCCCGTTGTGCGTGCGCACGATGCGCTGCACGATCATCAGGCCGAGGCCGCTGCCCTTTTTCTTGGTCGTATAAAACGGCTCGAAGATACGGTTGATCTGCTCCTGTGGAATGCCGCCGCCGGTGTCGGCCACGCTCACCCAGACGCCGTCGTCGTTCTCGCCGGTCTGCAATGTCAGCGTGCCGCCTTTCGTCATCGCCTGCATCGCGTTTTTGATGAGATTCACCAGCACCTGTTGTAATTGCATTGAGTCAATCGGCGCAGCCGCCAGCCGGCGCGCCAGTTTGGTCGTCACCGTCAGCCCGCGATTGACCAGTTCCGGCCGCAACAGTTCCAAAGTTTTTTCCACCACGTCGTTCAGCGAATCCGGCTTGAGCCGCGGTGGCACCGGCCGGATCGCCTGGAGAAACTGCGTGATGATGTAGTCCAGCCGGTTGATCTCGCCCTTCGCCACGTCGAGATATTGTTCCAGTTTTTTGGCGGAATCAGTCGTGTCCGGTGATGCTTGATGCGTGAAGCGCGATGAAGTTTTCTTGTCGCTGGTCAACCGCCACTCGTCACTCTTGAGTTTTTTCACCTCGCGCTCCATGAGCTGCAGATGAATGTGCAGCGCGTTGAGCGGATTGCCGATCTCGTGCGCGACGCTCGCCGCCAGCAGCGTGAGCGCCTGCACGCGCTCGCTCTCGATGGCCTCGAAGGTTTTCTGCCGCGCCTCGGTCGCGTCGTGCAGGATCAGCGCCACGCCGGAACTGCCCGTCGCCTCGCCGTCGAGCGGCGCGGCATAAAGCCGCAGAAAGCGCGGACGCGGATAGCTCACTTCGAGTTCGTGCCGCAAAACGTGTGCGCCGCCTTCGCGGTCGAAGCGCGAAATTTTTTTCCAGTCCAGTTCCGGCAGAAATCGTCCGACCGGCTGGCCTTCGTCACCCGATTGCAAGCCAAGCAGACCGGTGACGGCCTGGTTGAAATAAACAATGCGCCCGCGCTCGTCCGCCACCAGCACGCCGTCCTCGATGGCGTTGAACAGCGTTTCGAGAAAAATACGTTCGCTAGCAAGCCGCTGAACGACCGTCTGCAGCCCTTCCGTGTCCAGCCTCCCGATCCGACCAAGCACCTTGTCAAGAAAACTGGATTTGGTTGCAGCCATTGGATAAAATCACGATTTCAGAGTGACAACTTGGCACAAATCTGGTCTTCGTCAACCGCAAAGAAAAGTTCTTCCGGCACAGTAGCGAAATCTTGAAATGACGACCGAATAATTATTTTCCGTTCGCCGTTAGTGTCAGGAAAATTTCTTCAAGCTGGCCGGAACTGCCGCTTTGCCGACGGAGTTCGTCGCGCGTGCCGACGGCCACCAGTTTTCCGCCGTGAATGATGCCGATGCGGTCGGCCATCTCCTCGGCGATCTCCAACTGGTGCGTGGAAACCAGCAGGGTCACGCCTGCGCGCGAACGCTCCTTGAAAACATCTTTCACCACCCGTGCGTGCTGCGGGTCGAGGCCGACCATCGGCTCGTCAATCACGAACACGTCCGGCTCGTGCAGCAGCGCGGACACGATGGCCACGCGCTGACGCGTGCCGTGCGACAGGCTTTCGAGCGGGCGGTTCACAAAATCCGCCAGATGGAAGCGCGTGATCAGTTTCTGCGCGTTGGCCTCGATGTGCGCAAGATCCATCTGAAACAACTGGCCGGTGAAGCGGAAAAATTCCCACGCAGTCAGCTTGTCGTAGAGAAACGGAAAATCGGGAACGTAGGCGATGTGCCGCCGGGCTTCGAGCGGCTGCGCCTGCATGTCGAACCCGCAGACGCGCGCGCTGCCGGAGGTCGGCTTCATCAGGCCGGCGAGGAGCTTGAGCGTGGTGGTCTTGCCGGCGGCATTCGGACCGAGCATGGCAAAAAATTCCCCGCGCGGGATGGTGAGCGAAATGTTGTTGACCGCCGTAAGGCCGCCGAATTTTTTGACGAGGTTGACGAGTTCAATCATGGGCGGCCTTCAGGGTTTGTTCCAGATGTCGAGGGTGGCGACGAAGCCGGCCGGCAGTTCAACGCGCAGGATTTCGCCGAGCGTGCTGGCATAGATGACAATCGAATAATCGAGCATGTGCGTTTCCACACGGTAAACGGACACGGGCTCGCCGCCAATCTTCAAACGGTCGCGGTAGGCTTCCCAGACAATCGGCCGGGAAAGCGCCGCTGAATCCTGCGGCAGGACGGACAAATCCACCAGGCCCAGAAAACCACCGCCAAAATTTCCGGCGATGTCGCGCACCACCGCATTGGGATCCGCCAGATCCACAAAGGGGATTTCGCGTTCGATGATGCCGGCTTCATTGATGATTTTCAGATGAACCATCTGGTTCGTGGCGATCGAATGGATTTCAACCGAGGCGGTGTGCGAGGACAATTTCAAGTTGAGTTCGCGCCACTGGCGGCTGGAAGAAAAACTCAACCGGCCGTCAAACCGCAGGCGGTTGGTGAAATCGCCCATGCTGGTGTTGCCGTTCAGCCGGATCTGGTAGCCCGCGCGGGCGGCGACGCCCTCCGGCGGCGGCCGGTCTTCGTCAAGCTTGGCCATCTCCGTCTCAACGCTCGTGGAAAGCTCACAGAAGCCCGAACGTTCGCCATCCTGGTAAATGCTCAAGGACGAGGCGTCCGGCGCGGTCAGAATTTTCCGCCAGACCAGCGCCGCCGGCACGGGTTCCTCGCTGCCGCTTGAACCGTATTCCTGACGCCACAACAAAACATTCATCGTGACCCAGAACACTGCGATGAGAGCAAATGCGATGCGTGACATCATGTGAAACTCATGGTGGTGGCAGGTTGATGGGCTGGCCGACGTGCAGCTTTTTCGGATTCAATCCCGGATTGGCCGCCAACAGCGCGTTGAGGTTCACGCCCGCCTTGCGCGCAATGGATGCAGGCGTTTCGCCGGCGGCGACGATATGCGTGCGGGTCTTGCCGACCGGCGGGGCGGGCTCTGCCTGATTCGCCGGCGAAGCAACTGCGGCTAACGCAGAAGACGCAACATTGCCGGCGGCCGGCGGCTGGTTGGTTTTCACCGCCGCCATCTGGCTGGCGTAATACGCGCGCCATTTGTCCACCTCGTCCTGCAACTGCCGGTTCTTGTCGGCCAACTGCTGGAGCTGCTGCTGCGCAGCGGGCGAACTCGGCAGTTGCAGCACGTCGGTGGCGAGCTGCTGCTTGCAGGTGTTGATGTGCTGGTTGACGATGTCGGCGTTGGGCGCCTTCGGGTCAAAGCGCAGGTATTGCTGGTAATGATAGATGGCGGCGGCGGGATTGGATTCCTTTTCACTGTAAAGCATCGCCAGCTGGTAATGCGCCGGCGCCGAATGCGGATTGGCCTCCAGCGATTCCTCGAACGCCTCGACCGCGCCCGCATAATCCATCGCGTTCACGCGGTTCTGGCCGAGCACGAAATGCGGCTCCTTCTCGTCATCCGCCGCGCTTGAACCCGACGGCTCGCATCCGCCCAACGCCGCGCCCAGACAAACGACGACGGCGCTGAAAACGATGCGGTTCCAAAAATCCATCCCGCCAAAATAAGCGAAATTGTCCAGGCGTGCAATTCCGCCGTGCAAAGCCGGGCTTGTGCGTAAAGGCGGCCTTTGAATCACACCTGAACCACTTTGCCGGACTGCGGCTGGATGATTTTGATTTTTGGATGGCGCGAGCGGATCTGCTCCTCGAACCATGCCCGCGCGTCATCATCGCCGTGGCCGAGCAGCACCGCGCGCGGCGAAACCTGCCCGACAAAATCCAGCAAATCCTCGCGGTTGGCGTGCGCCGTTAAATCAAAATCCTGAATCTCGCATTTGCGCGTCAAGCGCCCGGCGCTCGGGCTGAACACAAACGTTTCGCCGTCCTTTGCCGCTTTCAACCGTCCGCCCGGCGTGCCCGGGTCGGCGTAGCCCACGAAGAAAATCGCGTGCTTTTCGTCCCCGGCCATCCGCACCGCCAGATTATGCGCCGCCGTGTTCTCGCTCATCATGCCGGCGGTGATGACGAAAATTTTCCCGCCGGACAGCTTCATGTTTTCCGACTGGCCCTTTTCCAGCACCTGAAGATTCAGCGCCTGGTTCAATTGAAAGTTCGTGTGCTGCCGGTGCGTCCGGTGCGCCTCCAGATCGTAAATTTCCGTGAACACCCGGCCCAGTCCGCCGATGTAAATCGGCTGCGGCTTCAATTTTCCCTCGCGCATCAGCAGCGCCAGCAACGCCAGGATTTCCTGCGTGCGGCCCAGCGCGAAGGCCGGAATTAAAACACAGCCCTTGCGTTTGAGCGCGTTGTGGATCGCCGCCACCAGCCGCTCGACTTCCGTTTCACGCGTGAAACCTGCCGGCACGGCGCGGTTGCCGCGCGTGGTTTCCATGATCATCACGTCGGCCTTCACGTCCTCGAACCGCGCTGCGCGCAAAATGGTTTGGTCATGAAAACAAACGTCGCCGGTGAAGAACAAGGTTTCCTTTTTGCCGCGCAGCATGATGCCCGCCGAGCCGAGCGTGTGGCCGGCGTCCAGAAATTCCAGCGTCGGCGAGGAAACGCCAGCGCGCATCTTGTTGAATGACGCCCACTCAACTTCGCGGTTGTATTTGAAGGCCTGAAACCGCGGCGCGATGTCGTCCAGCTCGTCGTGCGTGTAGAGCGGATATTCGCGGATGCCCAGCTCGTCGCGCTGGCGCGTCATCACGTTTACGGAATTGTGCAGCACGCGCTCGATGATGAAATAGCTCAACTCGCTCATCAGCACATGCGCCTTGGGAAAATGGCGCAACGCCACCGGCAGCGCGCCGACGTGATCGTGATGGCAGTGCGAAATCGCAATCGCGTCCACCTCGGTCTGGCCGGCCTTACCGAACAGCGGCAGCCCGTCGCGGCCCTCGCGTTTCGGGTGCATGCCGGCGTCGAGCAAAATGCGGTGGCCGTCAATCTCGACGAGCCACGAGCTGGCACCGATGTCCGTGTCGGGATTCAAATTCGTGATATTCACAAACTAATTGAACCACAAATGAACACCGATGGACACAGATAAAAAATGAAGAAGGCAGAATGATGAATGAAGAAACGGGAAAACTGCGCGCCGCACCGAGAAAAGTATCTTCATTCTTCATTTGTATTTTTTCATTCCTTTTTAGGATACCGCCAGACCCAGTCGCCTTGCGAAATGTCCACCGCCGGCGTCTTGCCTTCCTTGAACGCGACCACGCCACCGTCGTCCGTTTCGTTCCATCCGACGGAATAAAGCACGAACTGGCCGTCGTCCGTGCGGCGATAAAGCAGCGGCTGGCCGCCGATGATGTCGTGCGGTATTTTTTCCAGAAACTGCGGCGCGAGCGCGGCGAGCGCATCGGGAAATTCCCCGTGCGCCAACCGGTAACGCTCCAAGGCCACGGCCACCCGCGCCAAGTTCACCGCCGTTTGTCCCCGCGCGACTTTTTGCGCGTAGTTGTCCAGAAAGCCTTTGAGCCACGCGAAAAAATTAAACGGCGAGTAAGCCATTTTGGATTGAGCGGCTTCGACGGCGAGCACCATTTTGGGCGAAACCTTTTGCTGCGGGTCATCCACCATCGGCGCATCCCATTTTTGGCGCCTTTGCACCAAGGTGATTTTGTTCTGCTCGAACCAGCCCTTCGGCATCAGATAAAATATCGCCGTCGTGAAAAATTTATTCAATTGGTCGGCGTCGTGCTGGTTGTTGTTGCTGAACAAAGAGACAAATTCCTGATACCGGCTGCGTTTTTGCTTCAGATAATCAATCAGTCTGATGTGAAATGCCGGTTCGCTGCGAACGGTGAACTCGTAGTCCGCCAGAAAATCCAGCTTCGCCAGTTCCGAATCCAGTTCGGCCAGTTGCGCGTCCGACCATTTGTGTTCCGCCAATCCTTCCCAAACCGGCTGAAGAGTGATTTGTAAAATGGCGATGCGGACGAGATGCGTGATGATAAACGGCTCCGTGCGGATGGCATCGGCCAGCCGAAAGGAAAGCTTCACGTCGTCGAACGCCTTTTCACTCTGGCCAGCCTGCAGTTCCGCAATCGCGCGCAACTGCAAGAATTGCGAACTCCGTTTCATGGCCGCCAGATGCGGCAGCAAAATTGCCGCCGGGTCGTCTTTGTCATATTCAACCGGAAACCGCGACGCCGGCAGCTTGGCCGCCGCGCGCAAATCCTCGACCACCGGATCATATTTGCTCAACGCCAGCAAAACATCCTGCGCCGGCGATTGTGGCTGCGGCGACACCGCAAATTCGTTCGTCTTGGTCGAGAGCCAGAGATAGTAATTTTGCCATTCGCGCAAATCGGCTTTTTGGGCGATGAGCCAGTTGCCGCGATTGGTCGGACCATCGGATCCAAAACCATAACCGACCGCGTCCGCTTGATAAACATGGTCAACCAAATCCAATTGCAGCCGATTCACGACATTGGTGTTGCGCGGGTTGATTTCGTGTCCGCTCTTGTCCAGCATCATGGCGTAACTGCTGGCGACCACCGGCGTGAACGCAAAATTCTGGTCATCCGGCACGGGCGGCGGGACAAAGTCGGTGTAATTAAATTTATCGCCGTTGGCTTCCCATTCGCTTTTATATTTTTCCCAATCATGCTTGCCGCGCCAGTTTTCCTCCGCGTAAAACAGCGCGATCAAAGTGGCGAAACAGGCCAGGCAGAAAAGAAATCGCCGGAAATTTTTCCAACTACACAGCCAGCGGATTACGGCGGCCAGCAGCCCGATGAGCAAAACCAGTGCAATCCAAGCGCCCGCGAATTTTGTTACATCGCCAGCCAGACCACGGGCCGCGCCGATTCCGGCGATCACAGTTGCGCCGCTCACCGCCACCAGAAGACAGAAAACAAACGGATTTCTGCCCATTGTTTTTTTCCAGATGCTTTTCGGTTGTTCGTCCATAAATTCATTTTCGTAACAGCCGACGTGAGTCGGTTGTTTATCAGTTAAAGCGGACTCACGTCCGCGGCTACACCGTCACGATTGTCTCGCGCTCGCTGCGCGGACGTGGCGAGAAAGTTTTCCGCCGGTCGGCGTCCGGCGCTTCGTTCGCGCCGACCAGCTCCGCAAACAGCCGTTGCTGTTTTTTCAGTTCCACCATCGCCTCCGGCGACGGCGGCGCGGATTTCGCCGCCAGCCGTGGCGTCGCATCTGGCAGGGAAAAATTCACGGCGAAAATCAAAATCCAAACCGCCGCCAGTCCCGCCCAAGCTTTGGGGTGCGGCCAGAGTAAAGTTGAGAGTTGATGGTTGAGAGTTGATAAAAATGAGTGGCGAGTGACGAGTGACAAGTGACTAGAAGGTTGCGCTGCGCGCGCCGCCGCCAAAATTTCCGCGCGCCATTCCGATGGAACCTGCCGCAGCGGCTGGCGGCTCAAGCGGCGTTCAAATTGTTCCGTTTCATCATTCATCATTCAGCCTTCTTTATTTCCTCGTAAAGTGGACGCAGCCGGCCGTGCAATTTGTCTAGCGCGTAGCGATACCGGCTGGCGGCGGTGTTCGGCGGAATGTCCAGCGCGGCGGCGATTGCCTCAAACGTCAAGCCACCCCATAGTTTCAAATGCACAACGGCGCGCTGTTCCTCCGGCAATTCGCCGAGTGCCGACGCCAGCTCGTCGCGGAAAACTTTTTCATCCGGATCGCTGGTCGGCGCGAACGGCGAAATCATTTCCGCGGCGAAATTTTCCTTGGTCCGGTCGCGCGTGCCGCGCCGGCGCATCAGGTCAATTGCCGCATTGTGCGCGAGCCGGACGAGAAACGCGCGCTCCTCGCGGACGCCGGCCAGCAGCTTCGGTTCGCGGGCGAGCTTGACGAAAAGTTCCTGGAGCAGGTCGCGCGTGTCCGCCTCGTCGCGCGTGAAATTCAGGAGAAAGGCGAACAGCGGCTGCGCGTGTGCGTCGTAGAGCCGTGCGATGTCCAGGCCGGCGGGCATTTTCATAATGACGCGCCCGGCGGGGGAATTTGTCTAGCGGGAAATTTTAGCCGAAACCAATCTTACACACTCGCTGGAAACGGCGTGGTGCAAGGTGCGGGAAAACTCTGCGGGTTCATTTTTGCCGCCAACCCGCGGCGAAAGGCTAGGTGCCGCCAAAGCGTCATTTCCACCAGCGGCCGCCAGACGGCTTGAACAAGCTGGTGTTTGATGAGAAAACGCCACAACCGGTTCGAACGCTTATAAAGATAACAGCCGGCGAAATAAGCGGGCAGCGCTGACAGCTCCGCAGGCCTCCGCCGCCAGATGGATCTGTGTGAAAACAGCCGCCGGTAAAGCCAGTCGTAGCCCAGCAGCAATTCCTCCGGCGTCAGATGTTTTGGCCGGAAGACGACGTGCGCCGTGTCATATTTTTCCCAGTCGCGATGCAGCAGCCGGCCTTCGGCTTCCAGCCGCCGGAACAACGGCGTGCCTGGATACGGCGTCAAAATGTGAAATGTCGCGCATTCCATCCGGTTCACTTCAATCCATTGCACCAGCGTTGCAAACGTGTCTTTCCGGTCGCCGTCAAATCCCACGACGAAGCTGCCGTTCACCTGAATGCCGTGATCGCGAAAAATCCGGAGCCGCCGTGCATAAGCCTCCGCGCGTGGCGTGCGCTTGCGGGCGTCCGCCAAGTTTTGGTCCGTGAGCGATTCAAAGCCGATGAAAACTCCGGTGCAACCGGCCAGCGCCATTTCGCGGACCAGCGCCGGGTCGCCTGTTACGTCCAGCGTCACCGCCGCGCTCCAGATTTTTTCGGCGGGCCGCAGCGCGCGGCAAAGTTCGCGCAAATAATCGCGCCTGGAACCGAGATTGTTGTCGGTAAACACGGCGTAAGGCTGGTTGTCGGCCGCGAACTGGCGGCGGATATCCGCCGGTTCGCGGACGCGATAAGGCATCTGCAAGCCATTGGTAGCCAGATAACAAAACCCGCAGCGGTTGTGGCAGCCGCGCGTGGCGATGAGGCTGGTCGTCGTCAAAAAACTTTTTCGCGGCAGCAAATCCCGGCGCGGCGGCGGGTCGAGCGCGAATGGCCGTTCGTAAGTTGCTTCGTAACGCGCTTTCAATTCACCGCGCTCCACGTCGCGCAAAATTTCCGGCCAGAGTTGCACGCCGTCGCCGACGGCAATCGCATCGGCGTGCGGAGAGACTTCGTCGGGGCACGACTGCGTGTGCAGCCCGCCAAGAACAACTTTGCTCCCCTGGGTGCGATACCAGCGCGCCAGTTCGTAGGCACGTTTGGCAAACGTTAAATGCACGGTGATGCCGACAACTTCCGGCAACGGTCGCCGGGCGGCGGACCTTGCAACAGATTTTCGTCCCAATACCGCACCTGCCAGCGCGCGGGCGTCGCGCCGGCCAGCGAGGTCAGTGCGAGCGTTGGCGTGAGGGCGTGCTTGCCAAAACTGCCGTGCGGCGACTTGGCGTAAAACGGATTGACGAGCAAGGCCGTTCGTGGCGTGGGTTTGCGAAGCGCGGGCGTCGGGAGTTCCGGCGCGCAGGACATTTCGCGCGGCAGCCAGAGCGGTTTGCGCGGCTTATAAAACGGATCGTCCGGCACATTTTCAAGCAATGCGGGAAGCCAGTTCATGCGTCTCCTTGGTTTGTTGGATTTGAACCGTCCGGCGCGTGTCAAAATCCTGCAGCCGTTTTTCAACTTCGGCAATCACCACATCCGGCGTCGAAGTCCCCGCCGTGATGCCGGCGGTTTCCGCATCGGCGAGCCACTCTTCCCGCAAATCATCCGCCGTTTGGACGTGATGAACGCGCGGACAAAATTGCGAACAGGTTTTGACCAGCTCATGCGTGTTGTTGCTGTGCGCACCGCCGATGACGACCATCACGTCGGATTTTTTTGCGATTTCAACGGCGGAGTTCTGACGTTGTTTCGTCGGCTGACAGACCGTGTCAATGAAACGCACTTCCGATTTCGGAAACCGCTCGCGCATGAATTGCACGAGCCGCCGGGCTTTTCCCACCGGCTGCGTGGTTTGCGAAATGACGCCGAAACGCGGGCGTTCCCGCAGATCTGCCACGTCATCGTTGCACAGCACCACGTCGAACTCGTCCAAATCTTCCGTCATGCCGCGCACTTCCACATGGTCGCGCTTGCCAATGATGACGGGATGAAAACCTTCACGAATGAGTTTCCTCAAACTTCGGTGCGCTACATGGACAAGCGGGCAGGTCGCCTCCAGCACATTCAATCCGTGCGCACGCGTTTTGTTCAATGCACGTCCCGACGCGCCATGCGCCGTGACCATCACGGTGCGCGTGCCAATATCGGCCGGGTTTTGCCCGACCCGGATTCCTTTGGCGCGCAGCTCGGCCAGCACGGTTTCATTGTGGACGAGGTCTCCCAGAATCGTCAGCGGCCCGCGTTCGGCGGTCTCAACCGCCAGCGCAATCGCGTCCCTGACCCCGAAGCACATTCCCAGATGTTCGGCGCGGATGATTTTCATATTAACTTTGTATCACAGAGTAAAAGACCGCGCGTTTTCATTTCTGTTCAAAGGATTTTTATTTCTGCCGGTTCTGCCGGACGATCTGTTCCAGCAGGTTGATGTATTCAGCGAAGGCTTTGCGGCCCGCCGCCGTCAGCGAGCAGGTCGTGAGCGGACGGTTGTTCTGATACGACTTGGTCACGGACACATAGCCTTCCTGCTGCAAGGCCTTGATATGCGTGGTCAAGTTGCCGTCGGTCATGGCGAGCGCGTCGCGCAGTTCGGTAAACGTGAGTTCCGGCGTGGCCGCGAGCATGGACATGATGGCCAGCCGGCCTTTCTCGTGAATCAACCGGTCGAGCTGTAAAAACGGTTGCGGATTCACGCGCGGGGATTTTTCTTTTTGGTCAGATATAAATAGGCGCCGTAAGCCAGATGCAGCACGCCGAAGAAGAAGCCCATCAGCCAGTGCGCGTTTACCTCAACATCTGGCGGAATGAAACATAACAGCGCGCAGGCCGTTCCGACGAAAATCCAGCCGAACAATCTCATGCCTCGCGACATGAAAAACCCTGCCGAGTGCAGGGCGCAGCCGTAAAACAAAAGCCAAATGAAGGTTAAAACAACCGTGTTTGCCAGACCTGTCACAAATGCAAAAATAATGCCGAAGAACATTCCGGCGAACAATGGCGGAGCCAGAGCTTGCCCCACCCGCCGCGTTGGTGGAGACCAGAATTTTTCTTTATCTTTGATGGCCTGCCGTCTTGCGATGAGAAAAGCGCCCGCAACAACGATTGCCGCCGTGCCAAGCCAGAGAAAGCCAAAAGCACGCATCGAATCCAGATGAAAAAAAAGCCCGGCGGCTGCCGCCGCCATCCCCAGCACACCAGCGAACAGCATAATCGGTGCGAGCGCACGGCGATAAATCGTGGAGCGTTCCATCAACGTGCGGATGGTTTGCAGGTTTTCTTCGGCCCATTTTGTATCCATGAATTTACTTTGCTGCACAAAGCTGAAATTGACAAGCGCAAAATTATTCAGATCAAACACCACGGACACTCCGGTGCAGAGCCGAATTTAATTCTTCGTGCCTTGGTGTCTTTGTGGTTATTTTATTTCGCTTTGAAAATGCCGCCGAAAAAACTGGCGCCACCAGGTCCAGGCAGAAGTTCCAACCGCCAGCGCGTGCTTGCGCAGTGGCGCGGCGTGGATCTCGCGCCGCTCGAAAAAATGCGCGCCGCGCATGCCCGCACCGCCGCCACCGTGCTACCGAAGCTGATGAAGGATTTGCGGATGGCCGACCGTCGCGCCGAGGCCGAGCTGGTGTCGGTCTGGAATTCGCTGATTGACCCGAACCTCACCGCGCACGCGCAGCCACACAATCTGCACAAGGGCACGCTCTTCGTGAACGTGGACAGCAGCGTGTGGCTGACGGAAATCGTCCGCTACCGGCGCAAGGAGATCCTCGACCGCCTGCAACATAGCTTCGGCAAAAATCTGATCCAGAAAATTTCCTTCCGCATAGGTTGAACCGGGCGAGGAAACCAGGTTCCCAATTTGTAACATTTATTCGCTTGGGCTTTCACAATTGCCCTTTGTAATCTCGTGCCTCATGGAAACCGTCCGCCGCGCCGTGATTGATGTCGGCACCAACTCGGTCAAGCTGTTGGTGGCTGACGTGCGCGGCCGCGACGTGCAGCCGGTGCATGAGGAAAGCCGGCAGACGCGCCTCGGCAAGGGCTTCTACGAAACGCACCGGCTCCAGCCTGAACCCATCGCCCGCACCGCCGAGGCCGT
>CAZIFP010000055.1:0-13675 GCA_964538105.1 uncultured Bifidobacteriaceae bacterium | reverse complement strand
GGCTTTCTGATTCGTTTGCACGCGCGCCCGTTCAAATACTTTTGCAGAGATTTCTGAAAGGATTTTGCCACTATTGCCTTCCACGCAATGTTGGAACGCATTGCAGAACCAAACCTGCCGCCCCGCACCCTCACCGTTTCACCAATCTTGGTGGTCAGAGAATCTTGTGGTGCTATTTGCAGCGTAACGCAAAGTAAAACGGGCACGGCAAATCTAAATTATTGGCCGGATAGGGATGTCAGCTTTTCCATCGCCCAGGGCGAAGTTGAATCAACAGCTTCTTTGGCGAAATGTTCAGGCGTTGGATAGCGCGATAAACGCCAGATGCGAAACTGGTCTGCCACCGCTTCTTTGAGCCGCTTGGCCGGAACATCTTTCCGTTCATGGCGCACGCATTTCTCAATCAACAAACGCTGTAGAAGTTTGACCCATTGGCCGTGTTGCGTGTCGGCGCATAGGTTTGATATAAAATTGCGCGTGGCTTCGGCTGATTTGTTAAAATCCCGGATTTTTTGATAGCCGAGCAGACGGTTGACCAAGGCGCGGGCAAGCAGCCGAGGGGCGTCACGGTCAATCAGTCGGTCAGCAAGGTCTTTGCTCAATGCCAACTGCGCCGCCACACCCGCGAAAATAGCGCGCAACAGTTTCCGCTTCGGGCTGCGTCCTGGCCAATAGTTGACGGCGACCGTGACGCCCCATGAATCTTCGTGGGTTTGCTTTTTGTGGCGGAGCCAATTCCGCAGTGGGGCTGGACAAAGTATATCTTCAGCGCCGGTGCGGTTGATTTCGGAAATCACCGCGCCGCTCAATGACGATTGGCCCGCACACGAAGCCGTGGTGAATCCCTGACGTTTTATAAACTCACACGAGCTGGAAAGTTTGTTACGCAAGCCGCCAGCTTTCCGAAACGCTGCTTTTTCTATTGCTGACAAGCCGTGAATCCGCATCAATAAATGACCGATGTAGGCGCGGCCATCCTTACGGTTTTCCAACCATTGCAGAA
Source organism: uncultured Bifidobacteriaceae bacterium (assembly GCA_964538105.1). GTDB lineage: Bacteria > Verrucomicrobiota > Verrucomicrobiia > Limisphaerales > UBA11358 > UBA11358. Next base: position 12,672 of record CAZIFP010000055.1, on the reverse strand, counting down.
CTGCGCGGGCGTCACGCTGAGCTTCGATCACGCGCAACTCCAGTTGGACGTCAGCCGCTTTTTGCTTGGCGGATACTTTGGGGTTCGCGGCCTTGCTCCTGATTTTTTGCGGTTCAGCATTCGCCATAAATATTAACGGTCAATTTTGACCCCTCGCGTCATGGCCGGCAAGATTTTAATTTACTAATTTACAACTTGTTACATACACACAAAGCACACACCGACACACACATCAAGCACGCACAAAACTTGTCGGTGTGTTGTTGCTGCGCCGAAATGAAATGAAGGCGGGATGAACTCGGTTTTTATCATTTCAGCTTTCAGGAGAAATCCCTTTTCTGCAAATGAGCGACTGCAAACCTGTTTTTGGGTTAGAGTAACGCCACTTGACTTTCGCATGGGTAAGGTGCACGGTGGATACTGTCTGAATAACTGCCAAAAAAAGAGTGTAAGCTGTTCCAAAATCTTTAAACGTAAAGGTTGCATATTACTTTCGCTTGTCTCGGCTGCAGTTTGTTTTTCATTCAGCACGCTTGATGCCACCGCGCAGATGATTGATCTGAACGGCAATGGCATGAGTGATATCTGGGAGTGGGTTTATAACGCCTATGGCATCAATCCCAGCGGTGATCCGGACGGAGACGGCTTTTCAAATTTGCAGGAGTCAATCGCCGGCACGAATCCGTTTGATTCCAATTCTTATCCCCACATCCCGGTCGTGTTTTCCTCCCCGACCAATTTTTCGGTGACGATGCCCTGTGCGCTGGGGAAATTATATCAGCTGCAAAGCATCACCAACCTCGGAAGCACGAATTGGATTGTGGAAACCAATGTGGAAGCAGTGTCAGGCACGAATGTAACGTTGACCGTGCCGACGGCTTCGGATATGAAATTTTATCGTGTCGCCATTGCGGATGTGGATTCGGACGGCAGCGGTTTGATGAATGATTGGGAAAAATACCAGGTTGGACTTAATCCGGCCAACGCCTGGAGCAACGGCCAGCAGGACGCCAATGGCAATGCGTTGAGCGATTACGCCTACGTCACCAATCTGCTCGCCTCGCAAAACGTCATCACCATCGAGGCGACCGATCCGACGGCAATCCAGCCCGATCCCGGACAAAACTCGACGGCCACGGGGCAGTTCACTGTCACGCGCGGTGGTTTTCCGCTGGACGCCATCACGGTGAATCTCGGCAGCGGCGGGCCGGGAACAGGATCTGCCACTGCGGGTTTGGATTACAGCAATCTGCCAACTTCCGTCATTTTGCCGGTGGGAACCAGTTCAACGACCATCGCACTCACTCCGTTGGCTAACACGAGCCTGCAAACACCTGTCATTGCCCGATTGCAGTTGTTGCCGGGCACCAATTACACCATCGGCACGCCAAGCAATGCGTCGGTGGTCATCTATCCGTCGCCCACAGCCACCGGCACTGGATTGTTCGGCCAGTATTTCACGAATTCGAGCACGACCTATTCGAGCACGAACAATTTTAATCCGGCGAACTTGATTACCAATCGCATTGACCCGGGGATTGATTTTGTCTGGGGCAGCACGAATGCTACGCCGAATTTGAGCAACGGTCTTTACACCGTGCGGTGGACGGGCCAGGTTCAGCCACAGTTTTCGGAAACCTACTTTTTCGACGTTCTTTCCGACGACGGCGTGAAACTATGGGTCAACGACCAGTTGCTCATTAACGAATGGCAAACGCAAAATGGCGGATTGGAATGGTCCAACTCAATCGCATTGCAGGCAGGAATGCGCTACGACCTCAAATTGGAATACCTGCAAACCGGCAGCAAGGCGCAAGCTCATCTCTATTGGTATAGCGCCGACCAGCCGAAACAAGTCATCCCCAACACTTGTTTGTATCCGACGAACATTTTCGGCACCGGCAGTTCCAACGCGCCCGCCGTCGTGACAAGCGCGTTAAGCACAGTCGCGTTCCTTGGCCAGCCGTTCAGCTTCACGGTCACGGGCGCAAACACGCCGCTCGGTTTCACGGCGAACGGCCTGCCGCCGGGACTGGCTTTCAACAACGTCAGCGGCGCGATCACCGGTGTCCCAACTCTTGCCGGCAATTTTCAGGCCACGCTCACCGCAAGCAATTTAATTGGTGCGGGTGCGTCGGTTCTAAACATCATGGTTTTGAACACCGGTAGTTCCGTTGTGCAGGAAATCTGGACGAATGTGCCTGGCATCAATGTCGCGGACATCCCGGCCGGCACGCCGGCGAATATCACGAATGTGATTGGCACCCTCGAAGGCACTCCTAATTACGACGGCAATTACGGTGAACGCATCCGCGGTTACTTCACCGCGCCGGTTACGGGGAATTATTATTTCTGGATTGCCGGGAGCGACTCGGCGCAGCTTTGGATTTCCGACGACAACAACCAGGTCAATCAAGTGCTTCGCTCGTGGGTCACGCCAACGAACAATCCCACAGCGCCGGGACAAAACGGAGCCTCGTCACGCCAGTGGAATCTGCAATCGTCGCAGCAGTCCGGCTGGCTTTCGCTGGTCGCCGGGCAGCAATACTTCATCCAAATTTTACACAAGGCTGGTGTTGGCACGAACGACAACTGGTCGGTGGGCTGGCTGCAGGATCCGACCGGCACCAACAACAACTCGGCTGGCGTGGTTCCGGGTTATTTGCTCTCGCGCTATTACCCGCCGCTGCCGGCGAATAATCCAGGCACGCTTTATTCCGCGAACCTGCTGGCGCTGCCTGGCGTAGTCAGCGATGGAGTCGGCTCGGCGACTTTACGGGTCAACGCAGCGGGAACGCAGGCCACTTTAAGCTTCACCATTACAAATTTGGTGGGAACTCCCACTGGCCAGTCCATTAATTCGGATCCGTATTTGAACGATCCCGGCGAATTGATTTTTGACATTTCTGCCGCGAAGCCGCAGGCCAATGGCACTTATCTGTGGAACATCAAGGCCACTGGTCCGCTCGGGGTTAGTGATATCCAGCAAATTATTGCTGAAGGCAAGGCCGCCATCGTCATCGAAAGCACGGCGTTCGCGAACGGCGAAATAGGCGGGCATTTCACGCTGGCAAATGGTTCGCAGACGTTCACGCCACCCCCCGCACCACCGGGGTGGACGGATGATTCGACCGATCCCAACGCCGCCGTGCGGTTCCTGTCGCAAGCGACGTTTGGCGCGAGTTCAAATGACATCGCCACCGTGCAGGCGTTGGGTTACGCCGGCTGGATTGCGAATCAATTTTCTCTGCCCGCGACACACACGCTGCCGAACGTGCTGGCCAATCCATATTCGGATCCAACGGATTTGTATCAAAGTCCGTTGTGGTTCAATTCGTGGTGGCAAAACTCCATCACCGCGCCCGATGAGTTGCGCCAGCGCGTTGCCTTCGCCCTGAGCGAAATCTTTGTCGTCTCGGAAAATGGCACGCTAGAGAATCATTCGGACTGCCTTTCTTCTTACTACGATATGCTGCTTGATAATGCGTTCGGCAATTTCCGCACGCTGCTTGCAAACGTTACACTCCATCCCGCGATGGGTTTATATCTTGGCATGCAGGGCAATAATGCGGGCAGCATCATCACGGGACTCCACGCGGATGAAAACTATGCGCGCGAAGTCCAGCAGTTGTTTTCCATCGGCCTGAACCGACTGTGGCCGGACGGCACGCTGGTTTTGAATTCGCAAGACAACCTGGTGCCGACCTACGGCCAGACTGAAATCATGGGCTTTGCCAGCGTGTTCACCGGCTGGAATTATTATCAGACCAACCAGGCCAACGGCCGGCTGCCTTCCAACTGGTATCCGGGCGCGAATTACACAAACCCGATGGTGCTGGTGCCGTCGCATCACGAACTTGGCACCAAACTTGTGCTCGACAATGTGATGCTCCCGCCAGCGTGGGGCAATCAAACAATTCCATCTACGACCAACGATGCTTATTGTTCGCAGGACTTGGAGTCCGCGATGGATTCCATTTTCAACAACCAGAACGTCGGACCCTTCATCTGCCGCGAACTCATCCAGCGGCTCGTCACAAGCAATCCCAGCCTCGATTACGTTTATCGCGTCTCTCAAGTATTTAACGACGACGGCACCGGGGTTCGCGGCAATATGCAGGCGGTTATCCAGGCAATCCTACTGGATTACGAAGCGCGCAGCCCGGACATGATTCCGCAACCGGGTTATGGCAAGCAACGCGAGCCGTTGGTGCGCGTCACCGAACTGGCCCGAGCGTTTCCCGCGCCGCCGACCATCAGCGGAATCTACAGCCAGACCACGAATCAGATTATCACCATTACGACGGCCAGCCCACATTTGCTCAATACGGGCGACACAGCGTTCATGACTTTCACCGATACGTCGGGAAATGCCGCACCGACCTCACAGGGTTACGGCATAACCGCAACCAGCCCGACGACGCTCACGGTGAATGCGCCACAACTTTTAGCCGGCAGTTACGGCCAGACCAACGGCGTTATCACCGCCGCACTTTCTGGCAACGGTTTGGCTGTCGGCAATCCGGTTTATCTGGTGTTCACAACCGGCGGCGCGGCGAATGGACTGTTTCAGGTGGCAAGCGTGATTGATACGACACATTTCACGGTCACGACCACGGATTTGGTCCAACGCGCGGGCAGTTGTCTGCTGCCAAAATTATCCGTCGGTGGCTACACGCAAACCGGAACTAACATTGTCGTCAGCACAACCGGGCCGCATGGTCTAGTTGACGGAAACAGCGTCTATATTAATTTTACTTCCGGTTCGGCGGCGGACGGAACGTATCTGGTGGCGAACGTGTCCGACCCGACGCACTTTACAGTTACGACGGCCATTTCCACCAACCAGAACGACAATAGCCTCACGGTTTATGGTTTGCAGTCGCCGCCACTGACGCGCTCCGGCAACGTGGTGATTAAGGAAAACACCTGGAACATGAGCTACACGGATACTGGCACTACAGCGAGCCTGTCGCAATCACCGCTGCGTTCGCCGACCGTTTTCAACTTCTTTTATCCGGGCTACGAATTTCCGGGCGCGCTCGCATCCGCTGGCCTGACCACTCCGGAATTCCAACTGACCACCGACAGCGGTGTGGCGGCGCAGATGAATTTCATCGAGGGCGGCATCTTGAACAACACCGGCAACACAAACGGCCTGTCCAGTTTTACCGGCGGCAACGGATCGATCGTGTTGGATATCGACCCGTGGATGACGACCAATTACACGGCCGACGCTGGCATTCCGACGCTCGTCAGCAACCTGAACACGCTGCTCGCCGCAGGCCAGTTGTCCGCCGCCGCGCAAACAAACATCATCGGCTACGTCGCCAACACGAATAATTTCACCTACGGCACGCCACCAACCCAGACGCAGGTGCGCGACCGCGTCCGGGCCGTTGTTCATCTGATCACCGCCTCACCAGACTACCTCATCCAGAAATGATTTTATGAACGATAAAAGATTTTCCGACATCTCGCGCCGCGATTTCATCCGCCGCGCCGCCTGCGCCGCCGTCGGCACCGTCGCGATGACTTCAGCCATTCGCGATCTGCGGCTGATGAACGCCGCCGTCGCGCAGTCCAGCATCGGGCCGAGTGACTACAAGGCGCTGGTCTGCATTTTTCTTCAGGGCGGCAACGACTCGAACAATCTCATCATTCCGACCCTTGCGTCACAATACGCCAATTACGCCGCCATCCGAACACCGGTGCTGGCGATTCCCTCCAGCGCCATTCTGCCTGTCACGTCACTCGACGGCGACGGAAACACTTACGGGCTGCATCCTAGTTGTCCTGAATTGCAGGCACTCTTCGGTGAGGGCAAGCTGGCGTTTTTGTTCAACACCGGCACGATGGTTTATCCCGTCACCCGTGCTCAATACCTCGCCGGCTTGAACAAGCCGCCGCAGCTTTTCTCTCACGCCGACCAGCAGACGCAGTGGCAGACCTCGATTCCTGACCAGCCGCCGACCACCGGCTGGGGCGGTCGCTGCGCGGATCTGCTGAATTCCGTCCAACCGAACGCGCCGATTTCGCTGATGGTTTCGCTCGCGGGCGCGAACACTTTTGAAGTCGGCAATATCGTCTCCCAGTATTCCGTTTCAACGAGCGGCGCAATTTCTCTTTCCATGCCGGGAACACCATCGGGCGGTGCTAACACTAACCGGCTGCCAACGCTGATGAACATCCTTGGCCTTCCTTACAAAAACCTTCAGGCACAGGCTTATGCGGGCGTCGCGGAACACGCCATCAACACCAGCGGTCTTTTAAACAACGCCATCTCCAACACCGTGGCCACGAATTATTGGTCAAACAGTTTTCCGACAAAAATCATCCCGCCCGAGGGCAGCGCGGCCTTCACCTCCACCTTGAGCCCGCAGCTTCAGATGGTCGCGCGGCTGATTGCCGCCGGCAGCACGGCCGTGGCAAACGGCGGTTTCGGCATGAAGCGGCAGATTTTTTTCTGCCAGGTCGGCGGCTACGATTTGCATACTGGCCAGACGAACTACAGCGCCAACAATCCCAACAACGTGCTGCTCGGTGCACACACCAACCTGCTCGCTGAATTGAGCCAGTCCATGTATGCCTTCCAGCGCGCGATGGAACAACTTGGCCTCGCGAACAGCGTGACCAGTTTCACCGCCAGCGATTTTGGTCGGACTTTTCCGAGCAACGGCCAGGGCAGCGATCATGGCTGGGGCAGCCATCATCTCATTCTCGGCGGCGCGGTCAACGGCCAGCGCACCTACGGCCAGTTTCCCGCGCTCACCGTCAACGGCCCAAACGACACCAGCACCGGACGCTGGATTCCGACCACGGCGATTGACCAGTATTTCGCGACGCTCGCGACGTGGTTCGGCGTGGATCCCGGCAATCTCTCCACCGTCTTTCCGAACATCGGCCGGTTCGCCTCGCCCAATCTCGGTTTCATCTGATGAAAAACAGAATTTTGGCGGCGGCGATTTTGCTGGTTCCACTTGGGCTGTTTTTTTATTTCTGGTGGCATCCCGGCATGGTGAAAACTTCCGGCGGCGGCGACAAGACTTCCCAGGACGCCGCCGTCGTGAGCGCGCTGGCAAATCAGAATTCAAACGTCGTCGCCATCATCGAGTCAAATTATGCGCGCGTGCAACCGGCGCAGGTGGTTCCAGACACCGCGGCGAAAATTGCCGCTTCCCCCGCAGGACCGGCCCAGCCGCTGCAATTCACAAATTTTGCGCCGGCCACCGTCCTCGAAAACGTGCGTCACGCCGTCCGGCAATACGGCGAAATGTTCGGCGGCAACCCCGTCGGCACCAACCCGGAAATCACCAGCCAGCTGGGCGGCGAGAATCCGAAGCATATCAATTTTCTCAACCCCGAAGCCGGCCTGCGCGTCAACGACAACGGCGAACTGGTGGATGCCTGGGGCACGCCATTTTTCTTCCATCAACTTTCAAGCATGAACATGGAAATCCACAGCGCCGGACCGGACCGCATCATGTGGACCAAGGACGATCTGGTCACAAAATGAAACTGGATGTGAATAGTCCAAGGTCTCAAACTAAAATCTTTTATGAATACCAAACTGCACTGTCTGCTTATACCGCTGGCGACATTCGCCTGTGTTCATAAAGCTGCAGCTCAAGGGGCAGTTTTTTTCAGGATTTCCGGTCCGGCGGCAACAACCATCACCGCGTTTAACCCGGATGGCACGATCGTGTGGAGCAACGCGTCCGTTAGCACAAATTACATCGTTCAGATGGCCGCTTCGCTGTCCGGGGGAACCAACTGGGTGAATTACGTCCAACTTCCCGTTACGAATAACGTCAACACCAATCTGCTCGTTGCTTTCAATCCGCCAGTTGGCATGGCGCTGGTTCCGGCTGGTGTGTTCACGATTGGGGACACGCTGGATGGCGAGAACGATGCTGCGACCACGAACGTGACCGTGTCAGGGTTTTACATCGACCAAAATCTGGTGACCTATAATCAATGGGAAGCAGTCTATGCTTACGCGACAAGCAGCGGATATGGCTTTGAACATGCAGGCGTGGGTAAGGCGGCGAATCATCCTGTTCAGTCGGTGGATTGGTATGATGTGGTGAAGTGGAGCAATGCACGTTCACAACAGACAGGTTTGACTCCGGTGTATTATACGGATACGGAATTAACACAGGTATTCACCAATGGGGATGTTGGAACAACAGTTTATGCGAACTGGTTGGCCAACGGATATCGGCTGCCTACGGAAGCAGAGTGGGAGAAAGCGGCGCGGGGCGGATTGATTGGGCAACGATTCCCTTGGGGCAATGTCATCACTGAAAAATTGGCCAATTACTACGGCGATACCAACGTCTATAGCTACGATCTTGGACCGGACGGTTATAATTCAACCTTCACGAACGGGGTGGCCCCCTATACGAGTCCAGTGGGATATTTCGCTCCGAACGATTATGGACTGTGCGACATGGCTGGAAATGTTTTGGAGTGGTGTTGGGATTGGTATGAGGAGCCTCCGTATCCGGCGGGCAGCCCTTACCTGGGTGGAAGCGACCCGCGCGGTCCGTCAACAGGGAGCGACCACGTATTACGCGGTGGGCTGTGGAGCTATTACGCCGACTACGCGCGTTGCGCCAATCGGGCCAGTGTCAGTCCTAACTACGAAGGCGATGACGTTGGCTTTCGGTGTGTAAGGGGGCTTTAGTTTTCGCTCTTTTATTTATAAAATTAGCCAGCCCACAATCGCCACTCTTCCGGTTGGAAATAAAAAGGCGGAGTTGGAAATCGAGCAAGATCTTCACCGAATGTCGGCCTCAATACCGTGATTTAATTGGAGGTTTAACATTGATTTTAATGGGTTCAATCGGTATCGACGTTTCACGCCTCCTATTCAACTAATAGAACGATCGAATGCAACTGCAATAAGCAAAAACTCTGCCGAAATCCGGCTGAGTTTTATTGACTTCCCAGAGAATGATCAGTTCAAGGTCACGATGCCGGAATGTGTTTCCGTCCCGCCATTCGGCCCGGTCGTGGCGACCGTGCGGTCAATCGTGTTGCCGTGCTTGTCCAGGGTCACAACCTTGGTGGCGCTTTTGCCGTCCGCGCCGGTCACGCTTTCCGTTCTGGTGTGCGTGCCGTCGGCGTTCACCACATCAATCGTATAACTTCCGCTCCGGCCGGTGCTGGTGGAATAAGTCCCGTCGGTCGTGTGGCTGTCGGCGGTTTTGGTAACGGTCGCGCTGGTGTCAATCGTGTTGCCATTCTGGCGGGTGTATTGGCCGGTCACCAAGGCGGTCCCATTGCCGTTGCCGGTGATGATCTTGTTCCAATCAGAGGTTTTGCCGTTAAAACCCGTGCGGCTGCCGTCCACGGTCAGGGTGTTGCCGTTGCGCACGGCGGTGCGGTTTACGGTCGCCGTATGGTCGCCGATGGTGGTGACGCGCGAGTATTGGCCGGGCTGGCGGTTAATGGTCTGTTCAAATGTGCCGGACGCGCCCCGGCTGTTCTGGTAGGTGCCGGAGCGGTTGATTTCCCGGGCGTTCGTCGCCAGCGCGCCCAGCGAGAGAACCGCCACGGTGGTGATCACAAGTTTCTTCATGGAGTTAATGTTCGTTTTCATATTATTTCAAATTTACAGTTTGTTGTTTCAGGCTTTCGTGCCTCCGCCATGTCATACGGAGGCGGTCCGTGAAATGTTACATCCCGAAATTATTTCTCCGGATGTAACATTTCGGGACATGGCTGCGTATGTAGAGATGGAACATGACCGGGCAGGCTGGCCGAAACTTGAAAAGGGGTGACTCCGCCAAATGGTTCGGGCATATAACGGACGCGGTGAACGATGAAATCAAATTGCTGGAACGGATCCGAAATGGTGCGACCGACGAGTTTGCTGAAATCGTCCGCCGGCACCAGGCGCGCGTGTTCGCCGTGCTGTCGCGCTATGAGCGTGACGCCCAGCGGCTGGAAGATCTCGCGCAGGAAACATTTGTCAAGGCATGGCGGGCGCTCGAACAATTTGACGGCCGGGCACCGTTCGAGCACTGGATTTCACGCATCGCGGTGCGCGCGGCGATTGACCATTTACGAAAACGCCAACGGGTGCGGAACGAGGTGGGGTTTGACGAGGTGGGCGAAGACGCCCTGGACTGGCTCCGGGCGGACGGCGATGAAGGGGAACCGGAAGCGGGCGCAGCGCGCGAGCTGCTCGACCTGGCGATGCGCGAACTGGCGCCCGCCGACCGGCTGGTAATCACGTTGCAGGAGATCGAGGGCCGCAGCGTGAAGGAGATCGCGGGCCTGATGGGCATTTCGGGCGTGGCCGTGCGCGTGCGTGCGCTGCGCGCGCGGATGAAACTAAAAAGCGCGCTGGAAAAAATTAAAAATTCAAAACATGAATAAACTGGAAAAACTGTTTGCGGCCGCCCGGAGGGAAAATCCACCCGCGCCGGCGGAGGGCTTTGAATTTGTGGTGATGCAGGCCATCAAACACGAACCCGCACCGCGCGCAGTGACGGTGTTCGACCAGATGAACGTGTGTTTTCCGCGCCTGGCCGGCGCCGCGGTCGTGGTCATTGCGCTTTGTGTTGCGGGTGACTGGCTGGCCGGCAGCGCGCAGACAAACCTGACCGACGGCGTGGCGCAGCTCTCCCAGCAATGGTTGATGACAGGAAACGGATTTTAACATGAAAACATTCAAGCTCATCGTATTGATCGGATTGATTTTTTGCGCCGGCTTTCTGGCGGGCATCGTGACCACGCGCATCGCCGTGCGGCATTTCATCCAGCGCGCCATCGCGCAGCCCGAGCTCGTCCGTGAACGGATTGAGCGCGGCCTCGACCGCCGCCTGGGGCTGAACGCGGAACAGCAGAAACAGCTTCACGAAATCCTGCTCGACGCGCACACGCAGCTTATTTCCCTGCGCCAGCAGTATCAGCCGCAATTTGCCGGCATCATCAGCAATGCGCAGGAGAAAGTCTCGGCCATTCTCACACCGGAACAGGAGAAACAGTTCGAACGTTACCGCGATGAGCACCGCGAGATTTTCAGGCCAAGATGAATTATGAAAGTTTGTTCTGAAAAGATAGACCGTGCCTTGAGCCTGATGACAGGCTCCAAACATGATTGGTAATTTCCGGCAGCCAAGTTTCGTCACTCACCGGAAACTATCTCATGGCGGTGGTCTAAGTATGGGATCCAGGCAACCACCGGCGCCGCCATCACGCTGACGTCCGACTTGACGCCTTACATCAAGTTGAACTCGTCCAGCTCGATCCCTGGCTGCCCGGCCGGCGGTTCCTATGCTGATGCCGCAGTCGGCAACGTGCCGACCTGCTCGTTGAGCAGCACGGTCACTCCGTCACACATCCTGCCGTAACCTGAATATAATTGAATCACGCGCCTGAGGCGAAAGCTCCGGGCCTTTTTATCTGTCATACACCGCCGAAGCAGTCTTCGCTGCTGCCCGCAGTTCGTAATCTTCCAGTGACGGAATTTTCATCAGTGCCCTTTTCGCGTAGGCGCGATGCACCGCCTTGCTGTTGTGTCCCAAAGCCTCCTGCGCGAAGCGTTCAGGATAGCCGGCGATCTTCGCACGTTCCGCCCATGCATACCGGTAACTGTGCAACGTCACGCCGTTTATCCCCAGCCGTCGGCAGCGCTGGCCAAACTCGGTGGCCCGATCGCCGGCACGCACTCTCGCCAGATACGGAAATAACACGCCCTCCGATGGCAGGTCTTTGAACACATTCAATGCCTCTCCCCCCAAGTGCACGATCACCGGCACGCCGGTCTTTTTACGCACAAAGCTGACGGTTCCGTTTTGCCAGTCCACATCCTCGCCTTTCAAATTGGCGATGTCACCCTGACTCGCCCCAAGATGCCAGCACAACTGGTAATGGGCTTTGCGCTCGGGGTTCTTTTCGGCTTCAACAATCTTCTGGTGTTCTTCGAGCGTAATGGCGCGCTTTTCCTTGAATTTCACGGCGGGCCATTGCCGTTTGGGGATGACGGACGCCGGCAGCCAGTTCATGTCCAGGGCGAAGTTGTGCATCCGGCGCAGATAAACATTCGTTGAGACCGTCCCAAACTGGAGGACGCGCAGGAAATGTTCGCCCTGCGTCTCGATGAGCAGCAGCCTGCGGATGGAATCATATTTCTTCGACTTGGCGACGACCTGCCAGCGAATCTGGTTTTCGCCGGTCTTGGTGCGGATGATTTCCTCCATCACATGCTGCCAGGTGCGCTTGGCAACCAGCGGATCGCTGTGACGCAGATAAATCCGGGCCAGGCTCAAGTTCATTGCCGGTTGTTGACCGGCCTCGTTCGAGGCGACGAGCAACCGGGCGGCCTCGAACTTGTCACTCGTCTTAAGACTCGTTTGTTTGCCGGTGATTTTGTGTTTAAGATAGAAAGTCCCCCAAGGACGCCGGATCAGACCGAATGTTTGTTTCATTGATTCACTCATGGTTATGAGTGTCTCAGGTTCGGCGTCCCTCGCGTAAGCGAGCAGTGGACGGGCTATGGCCGGGCAGTAACAGGTTTCTGAACGGGCAGCCAAACAGGTGAAGATTCCGGTGAAACTCTGACCCAAACCACCAGAAAACCCTTATAAATAAAGGCAATTAACTGGAGGCGAGGATCGGAATCGAACCGATGATGCAGCTTTTGCAGAGCCGTGCCTT
>CAZIFP010000054.1:0-13757 GCA_964538105.1 uncultured Bifidobacteriaceae bacterium | reverse complement strand
CCGATGATTCTGCGGATGCTGAAAAACCCGGCGGAAGTGGTTTTGGCCACAGCGCGGAATGAGAAATTGAAACTGGAGTTCAATGACAAATTGAACTTCGGTTGTTCGCTGACGCTGGCGGGCTACGGCTATCCCTTCACGCAGGTGCGCGGGCCGCAACTGCCGCTGGAAGTGGACGGCAAATTTGGCTGCGACGTGTGGTGGAACGAAGTCGCGCGCAGCGCGGATGGCGGTTTGACGGCCACCGGCCAGCGTATCGCGGATGTGATTGCGTTCGCGCCGAAGCTGGGTGTGGCGATGGCGAAGGCTTACGCCAACATCCGAAAAATCCGCGTCGTGGGCAGTTATTTCCGCACGGATGTCGGCCAGAGTTTATGGCCGCCGGGTAATTTGTGATCCGTTAAATGGTTGAATTGTTACATCGGACTTGTGCCGAACGAATCACGATGCAACGATTTAACAATTCAACTTTATTGAATGAAATTAGATTCTGAAAATTTTCCGCAGCGACCGGCGTGGACCGAGATTGACCTTGGCAAACTGCGCCGCAATCTGCAACTGATCCGCCGCGATCTGCCGAGCGCGGTGAAACTGCTTGCCGTGGTGAAGGACGAGGCTTACGGCCATGGAGCGCTCGACGTGGCGCGCGTCGCGGTCGAGGAAGGCGCATGGGGCTTCGGCCTGAGCACGCTCGAAGAGGCCATGCACCTGCGCGAAGGCGGCATCACCGCGCCGCTGCTGCTGCTCGGCGAACGGCAGGAGGCCGAACTCGAATGGTGCGTCGCGCACGACCTGACGGTTTGCGTGAACGAGCCGCACGCCGTCCGCAAGCTGGCGAAAATCGCGGCGGAGTTTGGCAAGCAGGTTCCGGTTCACGTCAAAATCCACACCGGCATGAGCCGTTACGGCGTCCGTTGGGACGAGGCGCTGCCGCTCATCGAAAAAATTGTCGCGGAGAAATCGTTGTTGCTCGAAGGGGTGATGACGCATTTCTCGCAGTCGGACGAAACGGAGAAAACCTTTGCCAATCTGCAATTCGCGCGGTTCAACGAAGTTTTACAAGCGCTGGAGCAGCGGAAGATTTCCGTGAAATTGCGCCACGCCTGCAACAGCGGCGGGTTTCTGGACCTGCCGCACGCGCATCTGGACATGGTGCGCGTGGGCATTTTGCTCTACGGCGTTTTTCCGTCGCAGGTCTGCCGGAAGATTGAAGACATCGAGCCGGTGATGTCGGTGAAGGCGAAAATCGCGGCAATCCAAAAATTAAAGCCCGGTGAAGTTGTCGGCTACGGGATGCGTTACACGGCACAATCCGAACGGCGCATCGCGATTCTGCCGATTGGCTACGGCGACGGTTTTCCGCGCGTCCGCAACGAAGGCTGTGCGCTCATCCACGGCCGGCGCGCGCCGCTCATCGGCGGCATCGCGATGGACGCGTTGATGGTGGACATCACGGACATTCCACAGGCGCAGATGTGGGACGAGGCCGTGCTGATGGGCAGGCAGGGTGGCGATGAAATCACCGTGCGCGACATCGCCAAGCTGAAAAATTCCGTGGCCTACGACGTGCTGACGAACTGGCGGCTGCGGCTGCGGCGCAAGTCGGTGAACGGTCATGCCGCGTCAATAAAACCTGAAACCGTTTTAGCCACAGATGGGCACAGATGAAACACAGATTCCCAGAAATCAGTGCCACGGGTCTTCTGAATTACCCCAAGGTGATTTGAATTTGATGCCATGGCCGGAAGCTGCACCAGTTTTTTCATCTGTGTGCATCTGTGGCCAAAAAAAAATGTGAAGCTCCTTTTCTCCGAACAAAACTCCGACTACGAGAACTACCAGTTCCCGTATGCCATCTGGGCGATTCCCGAACCGGATGAAACGCCGGCGGAAATTTTCAACGCCGGCTTCCTGCCGTCGTCGCGCAATTTGGACCGGTTTTATCTGTGCCGCCAGGTGCGCGTGAACCTGGCGAAGTTCAAGCCGTCGTCCGAGAACCGCCGCATCCTGCGCAAGGGCGCGGGCATCGAGGTGAAGCTGGTGTCGCGCGAAAAATTCGATTACACGCCGGAACGCCGCCAGTTTTTCAAGACCTACGCCGACATCAAGTTCGGCAAGGACACGATGACGTTCGAGCGGCTGGACGCGCTGTTCGCCGCGCCGATCATCTCGCACCTGCTCGTGTTCACTGACGCGGCGACGGGGAAGGAAGTCGGCGTGGCGACACTGTATCTCGAAGGCAAGTCGCTCGCGTTTTATTACTACGCTTTTTACGATTTGAATTATTACGCGCGCAACCTCGGCATGTTCATGATGACCTCGGCGGTGGCGCTCTTCGCCGAACGCGCCGGAAGGCAGCTTTACCTCGGCACCTGCTATTCGGACAACGCGCTTTACAAGACGCAGTTCGCCGGCGCGGAATTTTTCAACGGCTTCCGCTGGTCGGACGACCTGGACGAGCTGAAATTCATCATCCATCGCGACCAAAAGGAGCTGCGCCAGCATCTGCTGGAAACCGACGAATACCGGAAGGAATTTTACGGCGGCGACCTGGAGAAAATCACATCCGCGAGCGAGTTCCGGGTGCGGGTCAAATGAAGGTGGTCGAGTTTCAAACGCCAGTGCAATCACGATTGACGGGTTCGCCGGCAAAGTGTTTCATCGCCGGGTCAATTGAGCGTTGATTTCAACCCAATGGTCAAAACCGATATGCAAAAAATTTACATTTTACTCCCGATTGCCTGCGCGGCCGTCCTCGGCGGCTGCGACAAGCAAACACAGGTCAACACCGAGAAGATCCAGGCGCTGTCGCAGAAAATCATCCAGCTCCAGCAAAATCAGGCCAGGGAAATCACGGCGCTGCAATCGCAGCTGGCCTCGCTGCCGCCCATGCTGGACAAGATGGACAGTTACTATTATGCCAAGGGCCACGACGATGCGCTGTTCTACCACACCAACTCGTTGCAATTGCTGCTGGCGGTGAATCGAAAGATCGTGGCGCAATTCCAAGATGCGGCCACCGAGCGTGAAACCGCCAATGCGCTGGCATATTATTACCACACCAACCAGACGGACACGATGTTCTTCTGCGCCGCGCAAATTGAAGACGCCATGGCGGGCCAGGAAAAACGGATCGAGGACACGGTCAATGCCGAGACCCGGCGGGTGGGCGCGAACATGCGCGATGAATTACAACAGCAAATCAAAATGTCGGCACCAGACAAAGCCGAGGCGGCCAGGAGCATTAAAATGGAGGCGGACATGGCTCAAATCCAGCACGACCTTGACATGATAAAGGCCCGGCTGGGAATCACCAATTCGCCGCCGGCGGCGGGCAACTAAATCCAGATTGCTGGTAGGCAGGCTAAAATGATCCAATCCGATAAAACCGGTTGGTCGCCAAGTTTGAATCACTGATCGTCTGCAGCGTGTCATTTCCACCGACCAGGCCACCGAGATTTGACCAGCTTGGATCGGCGAGAATATTTTTATACTGCAACTGATAAGAATGCCATGACTCGGTGGGGAAGGTGAGCGTGATGTTCGACCCGTTCATATCTGCGATAATGGTAAACGTTGGATTCAGCCAGAGGTAGTCGGCATAGGCGGTGCCGAAGGACGGGCCAACAGTGCCACCAATGCCGTTGATGATATTATTGATCACACTGGTGCCGCTGCCGGATGTGTTCCCGCCAATATAAACATCCATCATGTCATGGAAATTGACCTGTGGAGCATTGGTTGGCGTCTCGATGGCATTGAAACAACTGATATTGGTGCTATTGATGAATACAGCATAGACGCCCAGCCCGTAGGCTTGGTGGCTGGTCACGGAATCTGCAACTTTGTAGGACGCATAACCATTCACGCCTTGGGCTTCAGACCAGGCGCTTTGAGAGGGCGGGTCATAGGGCAGTTCGGACTGGTAGAAGTAAAGCCGACCCCAGTTGCCATTCCACAAAGTCTGATACTGTTCGTGGTGTTCAACAAACAACCCATACATCGTCACGCGGTCGCCGTTGACGATCAGACCGTTGTTGCACGCATTCTGCGTCCAGCCCACACCGGTGCCGTGATCTGCCCGCCATAGCCAGAGGTTGTCGCCCACGACATCGTTGGCGTTGATCTGGAGACAACTGGCGGTGGTGCCGGAGGTCGCTCCGCCCACGCGCATGGAAATGTCGTATAAAAACATCGGATCTTTCGAATGATTCACGGAACTGTTCGGATTTCCAACCTGCAACAACGAAGTTGACTGCACCGGGCCGGCGTCAAACATCAATCCCGCCACCTTCACGCCATCCACATCCGAAATCATTAAAGCGGGCACTCCCGTCTCCGGCACCAGCGTTGCATAACCGAGTCCCATGACGATGGTATCCGGCCGGGCTACAAGAATGCTGTTGGTCAGTTGATAAACTCCGGGGGTAAAGATCAGATTCAACCCGGCATTCAACGCGGCATTGATGCTGTCGGCATTGTCCAAGCCCGGTTGAGCCAGATAGAACTGACTGATGGGTATGGATACTCCGGGAGTAGGACCGGTTGACCAGGTAATTCCTGAACTGTTTGTTTCAAGGTTTGGCACCATGACGAAATAATTGCCATTGGTGTCCAAGGCCAGATAAGGTTTTTCACGAATCAAGGGCGTGTTGGCAATGACCGTGTAGGACTGGTTGGGCCATGTTCCCGCCGGTGGATTTAAAACCCCGACAAACACCATGTTCCAAACGCCGCCGACCCAGTTTCCCCAAACGTCGTTTCGGGAGAGCCATTGTTGCTGCGTGATGGAGCTGATCGTCGCATCAATCTTGGAATCCGCCAGGAATCCGCCGCTCGACCAGGCTTGATTGCTGGACGGATCATCCGACAGGTTTACGTCGCCCTGGACATGCAGGCGGCGAAGCCAGGTGCCCTGCGACACGGCCCAAGTCATCGTGCCACCGGTTGGATTCAGGGCCAGGTTTTCAGCGGACCGCCAGAAATTCTCGGTTGCGTTCCCACCCGCGAGAATTCCGTGGGATGTGATAGCCCCGTTGATAATGACGCTGTCGGGCACCTGGCCCAAACCCAGCACCTGAGTGCAGAAACCCATGTCAATGTAAAGATTGTTATATTGGCCGGGTTTGAACAAGAGGGCGTAACGCTGCGGGCCGAACTGGTTGTATTGCTGCTGGGAAAACACGACCGCCACCTGGCTTTGAATGTTGGTCATCGTCGGATCAAAGATGAGCACATTTGTCCCGAAATTCGGGATCGAAACCACATTGACAGTCCTCACGATCGTGCCCGGTGTGCCGTCGGCCGTCGCCGAAGAATAGGTCACGGAATAAGTGCCCAGCACGGAAGTATTCACCGTGCTGTTGGAACTCACCGTCAAACTGGCCTGGGCGCACAAATCATACGCTGTCGCTCCGGCATCCACATACGGAGTGTTCACCATGAGGTTCACCGGATTGTCCCCGTTGAGCGCCATGATCGGCGGGGCCGTGTGCAGAACCGAAGTGATGGTTGCGAAATTGGTCAGGGAACTATAGGCGTTCTGGGCGACCACCGTGTAATTGCCCGCGCTGGCGTCGGTCGGAGCCACCACCGTGTAGCTGGCATTGGTGGTTCCGGGAATGGCGTTGGCGTTGTTGTCATACCATTGATAAGTGATCGGCGGCAAACCATTGACCGATGCCGTGAATGTCACATTGCTGCCACATTGAGGTGTGGCGGACGCCGGCACAATGACGAGGTTGTTAAGTGTCGGGTCAATCACCACCACTGTCCGCGTCAGGCTGCCCGGATTACCGTCGCCGGTAACGGCTGAATAGGTGATGTAGTATTGACCTGCCACGCTGGTGTTGACGGTGCCGGTGATGGTCACGGTCAGACTGTTACCGGCGCAAGTATCATAAGCGGTCGCGCCGAGTTCGGTATAAGTGCCGCCCAGTGTAATCTGATTCGTGCTGCTTCCATTCAAGGTCATCAGCGGCGGAGCGGTATCCGTGGTCAGCAGCACTACCGAATTCGTGGCGGTCCAGGTCGGCCCGGTCGCAACGATAGTGTAGGTGCCGCTGTCGGACGGATGCGTGTTGGTCAGCACCAGAGTCGTGTTCGTGGCGCCGGTGATCGGTTGAAAAGAAGGATTATACCATTGATAATTCGTGGCGCCGAGCGCCGGAGTGGCGGCAAAGGTGGCCGAACCAAGGCAATTGTTGGTGATAGCGGCTGGTGAAACGCTGAAGTTTCCGGGCGTGGACACGCTGAAAATCATGCCGCCAATCTGTCCTTGTTCTCCCGTTGGTGCGGTCCAAGTGCCGCGCACCGTGCCGGTGCCATCCACCAACGCCGAGCCGATCTGCATAAAGGTGTTGGTTGAAGGCGAGGTGATGTCGGTTCCGACATTGAGGGTCTTGGTCGCGCCGCCGTAGTTGATGACTCCGGGGTCTGCCGCGCCATTCCACGCCCAGCACGCATAAAGCGTCACCACATCGCCGGGGTTCAGTCCGGTCACATAGAACCCGGCCGTGACACCGTTGTTAACGTAGAAACCGTCCTGATCAATCGTGTTATAGTTTGCGAAATTATAGGTGCCGCTGACGTTGGTGAACCCAACTATATAGGTGGAGCCGTTCACGCTGACCGCTGAAAAGATCATCGGGTTGGAGTTGGCCCAATTGAGGCGATTGAACCCAGCCGGCGTGGAAATGCCATCACCGCTTTTAGCCAGATCCAGATTCAGCCTGTCGCTGTTCCATACATTGACGGTGCGGGCGGATGTATTTGTTGCGTTATCCGCAGTAGAAATGGCGGTATAGGTCAGTGTATAGGTGCCCGTGCTGGAGGTATTCACGGTTCCATTGGTGGTCAATGTGACCGGACCGCCGCAGGTTTCAATTGCGGTCGCTCCCGGATCGGTGAAGGTAGTGTTGATTTGCACGCCGATGGAATTCGCCCCATTCATACTGACCACCGGCCGGCACGGCCCGACGTTGATGATCAACGCTCCAATCTGGCCTTCCTGATGGCCTACCGGTGTGCCGCCCTGATCGCCATACCAATATCCGCTGACCGTGCCATCCGCTCCTGCCGTCGCCGTGCCCACATTTTGCAATGTTGCGAGGCTGGGGTTGGCCATTTCGCCGTTGTTGGTGACGGTGACCTGCGTCCCCCCGTAAAAAATGATCGGCGCGTGCGAAGCACCATTCCACGCCCAGCACGCATATAACGTGACCGGCATGCCCGGCGGCACATTACTGATGGTGAAATAGGCAGGACCATTGCCGGCTGTGTTGTAAAACCCGTCAGCATCCAACGTCCCGGTGCCGCCATACTCGGCGATGTTCGTCATGGTCAGACTTAAACCACTGTTGGCAACATTCGTCCACAAATAGAAACTCCCGTTGTTGACGGCATAGTTCCCGCTGGTAATCCCAAGCTTCGTGAATGCGGCTCCATTCGATGCCAGCGCGTTGTTGCCTAAATCCAAATTGATGATTGCCTGGCCGTAAGCACTGGACAATAAGGCCCAGCCGCAGACCGCGCCGATAAGAACGCGTTTCAGAATTTTGGTGCTTTGGAGGATTATGGCGCGGTGTTCAAGTGCTACAGACTTCATGGTAAAGGAGTTTTTTGCGGGATCTTAATTTTGGGAATAAATCTTCTATTCTACAGTTGCGGATGATTTGTGATTTAGACCCTGTCCCGATCAGTAATTTCCGCCGGTTTGAGTGAAATCGAGCAGCAGATCCGACTGCGCTTGCAAATTTGCTGCCGCGAAAGTTGCAAATGTTGAAATAATAAATGGTTGTCTCATATGAGGCATTGATAAAACTTTTCCCTTTGTTTTTCTTTTATGCGGATGTAAATCCTAAAGTTCAAGTGTAATTTCTTATACTACAAGACTAAAATCCAGTCAACTGTTATTTTACATTTTTAGCCAGTCGCCGTGTTTTTCCGCGGCATTGGATGGAAACAGGTTGGTTATAAATTCAGTCCTGCTTTTAATCATGTGGCATTATTATCTTTCAAAATGGAGAAAATCTATGGGCAAACACTGCGCGGCAACGCTCGCGCGCGGCGACGGCACCGACAATTTGGACATGGAGCAAAAACCGCTTGCCTCCATCCGGGAACCCACCTCAACCGAATTGCCCCTTGAAATTTCCGGCGGCGGCGGTTTGAGCAGCCACGATCGCCGGCTACGACTGGGAACCCAACAGGCCGCTGGCCTTCAAGTGCCGTTTCGCGCGCGGTAAAACAAGGTCTTGTTCGTCGCGGAATGCGGGTCGCTGATGTGATCTACACTGCCGGTGCTGTTGGTGGTCAGCAAGATTGGCCAGCTCGAAAAGGCACTGCTCAAACTGGTGTTGTAGATCACCGTCACCGTCTGACCCGGTGAAGTGAGGATGTTGAAACCGAAAGTTCCACCGCTCCAAGCTGCGTTGGTGAACACCGGTGCCGCCGCCGAACTGCCGGTCGTGCTGATATTGAACGAGGTCACACTCGCCACATAGGCTACCGTGGCGTAGCTGCTGTTGGTCGTGATGATGGCGTGATAAAAGGCGAGATCCGCCAGATAATTCGAGCTGGCCGAAAAGGTGTTCGCCGGAATCGTGACCGACGTGGCCGTGCCGGGCAAAGCGTTGGTCTGTCCGAAGCCTCCCGTTTGAAACTTGTTTCCAACCGCCATACTCACATAGTCCGTGCTTCCGCCGCCGGTAAACGCATTCCAAGTCAGCGTGAAGGGCAGCGACGGATTGATGGCTTGTGCGGCGGCCCAATTGCTCACCTGCGGCGCGTTCGGCTGCACGTAGTTCGGCAGGTTCACCGTGACCTGCTGGTCCGCAGCGTTGGAATAAACGTCGAAGCGGTAACTCCCCGCCGGGAAGGTCACATTGAAGGTCGTCAAGTTGGTGTTGTAGGCGCCCAGAGTAAAATCCCACGGAAGGAGCATTGGAACCAAGTTTGAAACGCCCGCCGTCGGCATCGTCAACGTGATGGTCGTAGCCGTGCGGTTGGAGGCGAGAGATGTCACTCCGCTGAAAACATAAGGGATGTTGGTGTCGAGCAACGGTGCTGCGGTGGAGTATTGGTCATATTCCCAGGCCCTGCCCACGAGAAAAGTCGAGTAGGCGTTCGTGTTCGGGTTGCCGCCGCCGCCGGTGCCGGTGGTGAAGGTGCCGAATGGAGTTCCACCCAACGCGTTGCCGTTGGTGTCCTGCCCGGAAACAGCCCACTCAATCGTATGGCCGATCGTGAAGGCCGGTGATGGCGTGCAAGTCAATACCGTGTTACCCATGTTCCAAACTGGAATCACGGTTGGAGAGCCAAAAGTCGTCGTATCAATAAACTGTGCGGTGGTCATGGTGGTATCCATGCCGGTGCTGAACGTGAACACCACCGGCGCGCTGGTTGAAACGCCCGTGGCTCCATTGCTCGGAACAGTCATGGTGATGGTCGGTTGCGCGACTGCGAGGTGAAGGCCGGCCAGAAAAAACACCATGGCCAAAAACTGGATGGTCGAAACCTTCTTTGGAAAATGGATGCCTGCTTTCATAACCACAGTGAAAGCTTTATAACAGTTCTATTAATAATATGTCAAGCCAAATCGCGCAGGCCGGCACGGGTAGGATTCAGAGGCAAAGAGACTTGTCAGTTGTCCCTGAAAACCGAAATGCTCTGGACACTTTTCCTGGCCAGGCGCAAGCTCGCTTTGAGTCGGAGCTTCCAGAAGCAAATGAAACGCGCGTTCACCTTAATTGAACTGCTGGTGGTCATCGCCATCATCGCCGTGCTCGCGGCCTTGCTGTTGCCGGCGTTGGTCCGGGCCAAGTCGTCCGCCAAACGGATCGCGTGCGTCAACAACGTCCGGCAGATCAACCTGGCCGTCCACATGTATGCCGATGATCACGGTGACGCCATGAGCTACTACACCAACGAAATTTATTTCGCCTACAAGGAAAACATCCTGCCGTATCTGGGCCAGGCCGGAACCACGCCGGACACCAACGCCGTGTTTGTGTGCCCCGCTGATGATTTTGATTTGTCCGGCCCGATTGGCGAGTGGCTGTTCGGCCCATACAACTGCCGGGGCTTTTGCAACTGGCCCGAAACGCATTTTTCCAGCTACTGGTTCAACGGCGGCGTGCTCGACAGCGACACCAACGATCTGGGCATGGCGCAGAAGCCGTTCACCACCGTGCGCGAACCGACCCGCACCGAACTCATCGGAGAGGATTCAGGTGGCATTGGTTTGAGCAGCCACGACCGCCGCCAGCCGCTGCAATTCCAAGACGCCCGCAACGTGATGAGCTTTGTGGACGGCCATGTGAGTTACATCAAAATCTACTGGAACGGCGTGCAAGGTGGCGATGGGCTTACCGTCAAATACGAACCGCCCGACGGCTACGACTACAAATGGTCGGGGAATTAAAATATACTGCGCTGGAATTTGGCTGGATTCTCGACGGCAAAAATTCTGCCGAATCGCTCAATTCTTGGGAAGTCCGCTGCCTTGCACATTTGTCATCGAGAGAAGTGCGCCTTGGTAGCCGGTCACTTTGATGCCGCGCAGTTTCACGCCGGAAATGTTCGCGAGCGAAATACCGTTGGTGCAATTGCCGCTGATGTTTTTCAAAACCAGACCTTCCAGCGGCTTCTCCGCCGCAATCTTCATGGCGTCCACAAGCGTCGGGCAGTTTGTTACGCGCACATTTGAGAAACAAAAATTTCTGCCCAGCGGATAGCCGGCGAGTCCTTCCACCGGATCGTCCGCCGTGTTGGCATTGCCGGAAGTGGTCAGGTTGATGCGGAGAAAGCCGCCACCGAGAACGTTCAGATCATCGCCGGAAATATTTTCAATCACTCCGGCGCGGCCGATACGCGTCTTGATGTAAATGCCGAACGTCCGGCTGGTCAGCTTGCAGTCTTCGATTCGCACATTGCGGATGCCGCCGGAAGTTTCGCTGCCGATGCCTAGGCACGCGAAACGCCGGCCAACCAGATTGCAGTTTTCAATCAAGACATTCTCTGTCGGCTTGCCAATGCGCGCGCCGTCCAGCCCGCGGCCGGATTTGAGGCTGATGGAATCGTCGCCGGTGTTGATGTCGCATTTTTCAATGCGGACATTTTTGCAGGAATCAACGTCAATGCCGTCGCGGTTGCCGATGATTTTCAAATTCTTGATCGTCACGTCGGTGCAGTAAGTCGGATGCGTCGCCCAATTGCCGCCTTGTGTCACGGTGAAACCCTCCCAGCGGACGTCGTTGCACGAAATCGGTTCGAGCACGACCACGCCACGCGGATTTTGAGGCGCGGCCACGGCGGGATTTCCCTCGATGCGGCCCGGCCCGATGATGCCGGTGTGGTCCACGTTCGCGGCATAAATCAGCGCGCGGCGGCCCGGCTGCCACCGACCTTCCCAGCGGATATCCATCATCGGATAATCATTCGCGTCCGCGCTGCCGGTGATGATGCTGTTCGTTTCCAGCCGGAGAATCGTCCGGTTGCCGAGCTGCACGCTGCCGATGAGATAATTTCCAGCCGGAACAATCACTTCACCACCACCGGCGACGGCACACGCATCCAGTGCCTTTTGGAAAGCGACGGTGTCCTTGTTCGTGCCGTCGCCAACTGCGCCGAAGTCGCGCACGTTGAAAGCGGCGGGCGGCGCAGCGGCAAATCCGATTTGCGCCGACAACGCAACAATGGTTGCGAGCGTAAAAAATTTCATGGTGCGTCAAAAAAACCAGCCGGCAATTCCTTCTTGCGATATTCGTCAATATAGATGGTCATCGGCTCGGCCATCAGATCGCGATACAATCCCATTTTGAAATAGAACCGGCTGGGGCTTGGGTAGCCGGTGGTCGCGTTTTCGGGATACGCATTCACGCCCGTGTAATCCACCACTTGTTTCCCGTTGACCCACGCCTTGATGCGCCCGTTCGTGTTCGTCGAAAAGCGCATTTGAAATTTGAAATCCGTCCACTTGCCGCGCAGGTCCTCGGTCGTTTCAAAAAGCGTCGTGTCTTGCGGGCCGGTCTCATGCACGAACTTGAGTTTGCCGGAGGCGTAACGCAGCTTGAATACCGGACTGTCGTCCGAGCAAGGTTTGTCATCGCCGCCACAATATTGCTTCCATTGTGCGATGACCAGACGCGTGGGCACGATGGGGAAATTCGTCGGGATGAACATGCTGAAGGATTGTTCGTAAGCCACGTTTTCCTTCGCGGTCAGCTTCCTTGCCTCGAGCAATTCGTCCCGCTCGCTGTCCTTGCTGCCATTGATGCCGGCTTCAAACTTGTCCTGCGGGCGGACGGTTATTTTCGCCGCGCCGTGACCCGCGCGGACGATGTTCGTCTGCATCTCCACCGCGCCGGGAACGAACCGGTCGGTATCCCAGATCTTACTCAACGACGGAGTTTCAAATCCGTCGTAAACGTCAATCTGAGCGGAAGAATTGTTCGCCAGCAGAATTGAAAAACCGGCGACCGGGATGATAAAGAGAAGTTTATTCATAAAATCATTGTGGTGGCGGCGACGCGGCCCGGGCCGCGGCCGCGTCAAGTTCCGCTTCCGTCGGGAAATGGTCAAACGTGCGCGCGACTTTCATGCCGCGCAGATTCTGGTCCGCAAAATCCATCAGCGCCGTCCAATCCTCCTGAGTGAACGCGTGCGCATGATGCGAGTAATTCACACCGAGCCGGTCGCCCGCGCCGAAAAATTCATAGGCGGGTCGCGCGGCAAGGATGGATTGTCTCACGGCTTCGGGATACGAAATCGTGTCGGCGTCGCCTTCCAGCGCGATGAACGGGCGCGGCGCGCACAGCGCATGAAACCAGTTTTCGTCGAACGGCAGTTTCTCGCGCTGGCCCCAGAACTCGTGCAGGTGCGGCGAGAACCAGTTCGGATATTTTTTCTGCATGATGTCCAGCGTCTCGCTGTGGCGCGGGCCGGCGAAGCGATATGCGCCGATGCCGCCGCCGCCCGTCACGACCGGCGCGCCCATCAACCGATCGTCAAACGCCGCCGCGATCATCGCGGATTTTCCGTTGCGCGACGCGCCGGTGATGATGAGCTTGGTCTTGTCAATCGCGGGATCCGTTTCCAGATAATCGGCCACGCGCGACGCACCCCACGCCCAGGCCGCAAGAATTCCCCAGTCGTAATCCGGGTAGGCCGGAAAAAACCGCGTATGCCGAAACGCCCAACTGCCGTCCTCATTCCGCAACGTCGTGTCCTCGGCGCAATCGTTCGGGTTGAAAATCACGAGCGCATAGCCGCGACGGAAAACTTCGCTGTTATATTGCGCCAGCTCATCGGCGGTGGCCGGTGCGCCACGGCTGCTGCGGGCGGCCACTGAGTTCGTCCCTTGGCCGACGACGAGCAGAACATCCTGCCCCTTGCCCTGCGTCGGGCCGGGCGGCAGACGTGGCAATGCCGGGGCATCGGGCGGCGTGCCGCCCTGCAAAATGATCGCGGGAAACGGCCCCGGCTGGTCGGCTGGCGTGAAGATGCCGATGTTCAGTTCCAGTTTCTGCTCCGGCCCGAACGTCAGATGCACCAGCCGATACTTTACTTTTCCATCCAGCACCAACTGCGCTTTGACTTCCCGGCCCTGCACATTGCCCGGCGGCGGCGGCATCTGGCCGATGGCGTAATATTCAAGGATTTGTTTCATCTCCGCGCGGCGCTTCGGCCACTGCGCGACCGTGGTGATTTTGGTGCCGTCGTTCATCGTCATCACGTCGGGCAATCCGGCGCGCACC
>CAZIFP010000053.1:0-13777 GCA_964538105.1 uncultured Bifidobacteriaceae bacterium | reverse complement strand
AGTGGCTCGTGGCCTGGCTGGGCGGTGCCGGTTTGTGCAAATGAACCGTGTCGCCGGCTTTGCCGCCGCCGACCATCACCTCGACATTCGTGGCCGCCGTTTCCAGATCAAACTGCAACTGCGTCACCCGAGCAGAAAAATAATTGAACGGCACCAGCGCAAAAATCGCGATGCCGAGTCCGCAGGCCGTGGCAATCAACGCCTCGCCGATGCCGCCGGTGACGGCAGTGACGGACAGTTCGGCGCTGCCGATGTTGAGGAACGCGCGCATCAATCCCGTCACCGTGCCGAGCAGACCGAGCAGCGGCGCAAGCGTGACCAGCGTGTCCATGACGGTGAGGAAGCGACCGGCGCGCTTGAGTTCAACGCCGGCGGCAAGCTGCAATGCGCCCAGCAAGGAGGCGTGCCGGTGGCCGACGTGGCCGAGGCCGTGGTGGATCATGCGGATGACCGGGTCGTCGGAGCCTTCGGAAATTGTTTGCGCGGCGGCGATGTCGGAATTTTCCAGCGCGGCGAGGAGCTGCTCCATTTTTTGCGGGTCGCGCTTGCGGCTTTCGCGCAGCCACCAGAACGCGCGTTCGCCGACCACGGCGACGGCAACGATGGCGCTGACGAGAATCGGCCACATGACCGGGCCGCCCTTGCTGAAGAATTCGAAGACAATGTTTGCAAGCATGGGATTCATAGTTGGTGTTTGGTTGGTAAAATCAGTTCAGTTGTATTTTGTAGTTGATGCGAGTTTGAAAGAGCTGGCTGCCGGTGCCGACGGGCAGATGCCAGTGCTGCTTGATGAATTCCACCGTCGCACGGTCAAGAAAGGGAAAGCCGGATGATTCCTTTACGTCCACGGAAATCACGTTGCCCGCCGCGTCACCGCCGAGCACGAGAAGTATGGAGCCTTGTTCGCCTTCTTCCAGCGCAATTTTCGGATAAAGCGGCTGCGGCCGTTCGCCGCCCGCGCCGGTGCTGTTGAGCAGATTGATGGTGGCCGCCGTCCGCATCGGCTCCAGCGGCGGCGCACTGGCGAGGCTGGCCGGAACCACCAGCGAACCGATGGTCGGCACGCTGAAGCTGACGTTGGGCGTTTGCGGAATGACGACGGCGACGCGCGGAGTGTCGTTTTTATCCTCGTCGGCCGGCTTTTGTTCCGTGGTTTCCTGCGGCGGCAAAGTCACCGGCGCGAGAATGACGGGGACGATTTCCTCAATCGGAGGCGCAGGCTTGATGGCGATCACGCCGCGCCGCGCGCCCACAAGACCGATGAGCAGAAAGAGGATGCAAACCGAATTCACCCAGGCGAGTTTCAGGTTCGCGTCGCGGCCGGCCGGCGGCAGGCAAAGGCGCGCGAGTTCGTCCTTCAACTCGTAGGCGGGCATTGTTCGATTTGCACCCATGCTGATTCAATCTTGTAAAAACTTACAGTTATTTGGGGACAATCAAGCGTTAAGCGGTTTGCGCCGGAACAAAAAGCACGCAAGGCCAAGGAAAACCGCCGCGTAGGCCACACCATAAAGCGTGGCGAAACCAATGGCACTCCATTTCACCAGCGGCCAGTCATGGATGATCAAGTCGCGCAAATCGTAAAATTCCAAATGCGGCATGGTGTAGAAAATGGCCAGCATCACGCTTTGCATCGGCTCGCCCATGTGCAAGGCGAGTTTGCCGAGATGCCGGCCGAGCATGAGGATGCCGACGATGATCACGATGCTGATGGTGGCGTTGGATGACGGCGCGGTGAAGACCAGCGCGCCGCACAACACCATCGCCACGATGACGCCGAGCATGACCCAATGCAGCCAGAACGCTTGAAAATACTCCAGCAACCGCCAACTCTCGCCGCGCGAAACGGCGGTGACAACAAAAAATCCGTAGAACGCCAGCAGCGCCACACCGCAGGCGAGCCAGCAGCCGAAAAATTTTCCGAAGATGAGTTCATTGCGGCTCACGGGTTTTGACAGCAGCGAAAACAGCGTGCGGCTTTCGCGCTCGGCGTGAATCTGCCGGGCGGTCAGGGTGACGGCGATGACGATAGTCGAAATCCACACGAGCAAGAGGCATATTTCCTTCATGTAGCGCACCATTTTCATGTCGCCGAAGATGTTGGCCGAGCCCGACATCAACGTCAGCAGGACGGTGACGATGAGCAAAACGTAGGCGTCTTTGCGCCGGATGAGTTCCTTGAGGACGATGCTGGTGATGACAAGAATGTT
This sequence comes from uncultured Bifidobacteriaceae bacterium, assembly GCA_964538105.1. Classification (GTDB taxonomy): domain Bacteria; phylum Verrucomicrobiota; class Verrucomicrobiia; order Limisphaerales; family UBA11358; genus UBA11358. Next base: position 11,567 of record CAZIFP010000053.1, on the reverse strand, counting down.
GTTCATGGTTCAGTTGGATTTAAGTTTGGGTTGGTAGCCGATGACGCGGAGAAAAAGCTGTTCGAGGCCGCAGTTGTGTTCTTTGGCGAGTGCCTCCACCGCCCCGATCACGCGCAGCCGGCCTTCGTGAAGAATGGCCACGCGGTCACAAACCGTTTCTACTTCGCCGAGTTCGTGCGACGAAAACAAAACCGTTTTGCCCTCTTCCTTGAGCCGGTTGATGATCTCGCGCACCTGCATCCGGCCCACCGGATCGAGGCCGCTGGTCGGTTCGTCGAGGACGAGCAGATCAGGATCATTGATGAGCGCCTGCGCGAGACCAATGCGCTGCTGCATTCCTTTGGAGTAAGTTTTGATAAGCCGTTTGCGCGCGTGTTCCAAGTCCACCAGTTTCAACACCGCATCCACGCGTGACTCGCGCTGGGCTTTGGGAATCTTGAATATGCGGGCGTAGTAACGGAGCAATTCCTCGGCGGTGAGAAATTTGTAGTAGTAGGTCAACTCCGGCAGATAACCGAGGTTTTGCCGCGCCTGCGGGTCGCGCGCCGTGCGCCCGAAAATGGTCGCGTCACCCACGGTGGCAGTCGTGAAGCCGAGCATCACATTCATCGTGGTCGTCTTGCCCGCGCCGTTCGGGCCGAGCAAACCGAAGACTTCGCCGGGCCGGATTTCGAGGTTGAGTTCGGCGACGGCGGTTTTGGCCGGCACACCGCGTCCGGTGGACGGGTATTCGACCCAGAGGTTTCTGATTTCAACGGGTGGCGTGTTCATGGTTTGGTGATGGTTGGCTGCGGGTTCGTCAGCAGGTTTAGAATCGGCCTGGAATCGGGTGACATGTTTAGTTCATCAATCTGTTTTTGAATCCCGTCGGGATTTGGCGAGACCTTTTTGAGCAGTTGCAGGTATTCGATGGCCTGTGGAATATTGCCCTGCTGTTTCTCCAGTTTGAAGAGCGCGCTGGTGATGTGGCTGAAGAGAAATTTATCCTGTTCGTCCTTGCCGGAATTTTCCTTGCCCCAGCTTTCCAGCGCGGCCAGATATAAATTGCGCGCCTGATCGGGACTTTTGCGATCTTCAAAATAAAGCTGGCCCAACTCATAGAGGATCGCGGCGCTGCCGGGATTGGCGCGCAGGCCGTCGCGCAGAAAATTTTCCGCATCGTCCACCTTGTGCATCCGCACGCGGAGCCAGTAGGCGGTGACGAGATAGGTTTCGACATGATGCTGGTCGAGTTCGGCCGAGATTTTAAGCCACGGCATGATCTCCTTCACTTCGGACGCGCCGTTGCCGTCCACGCCGCCTTCATCCAGATGCGTGTGATAGGACGGAAAGAAATTGAGGTCAAACCGTTCGACCCAGTTGTTGGGATGGCTGAAGATGGTGGTCTCGTCTCCGGAATTCTTGCTTTCCATCGTGCTGGAATCCTCGCCGATGTGCGGCGTCTTGAACGGCGCGTTGTTGTCGTAAATTGTCGGGTAATAACCGCTGTGAAAATACGCATCAGCCTTGACAAAGAAACTATTGGCGAACATACGGCGGCTGTCGCCCAGCCATCGCGCCACCGGGTCGTCGTCACCTTCGCCGTTGGCGACCAGCCGTTGCTCCACTTGCGGGCCAATTTTGGCCGCCAGGCTGAATGCCAGCGTGAGCCATAACAGGACGAGAAGCAAACCGCGCCAGTCAGACCCGGGGGTTGCAGAATGGATTTGTGATTTCATTTTGGATTTGTTGGAGGGCTGCGCCGGAGGAAGACGCAGACCTCCAACTTTTTTGGTTCAGAACACCCAGGTTAATGAACCGAAGAACCCGATTCTGGCTCCGTATTGCGTGGCGTTGACGCCAACGCCGGAGCCGTCGCGCAGCACATACGAGTTGTCCGTAAGGTTCACGATGTCAAACCGCGCCTTCAACATTTGTTTATTCTCCAGCTTGAAGCTTTGTTCCACGCCACAGTTGATGGAGTAATAAGCCGGAACCGTCGTGCCGTTCGGGATGGGTTCGTCGGAACCGGGAATGGTTCCGCCGCCGTCCGCCCGCAGGCCGCTGCCGTAAAGCGCGTCCAAATAGACGCGCGTGCTGGTGCGGTCGGATTCCTTCCAGAGATACGACGTGCCGAACGAGCCGGTCACGGTCTGGGCGTGATCCAGATTGATCCAGTTATTTTTGACGTAGTTGTAAGCGGTCTGGTCAAACAGATACTGCGCCGAATTCCAGTCTTCGCCCTTCGCCACGCCATAGGCGACGTTGGCATAGGTGGAAAAACCGCCGTCGGTGTAGTTGCCGGTGAATTCCACGCCATAAACCTGGCCGCGCGAATAGTTGAAAGCCTGCAGGATGAGCGACTGTCCAAACAACCCGTCGTCAAGCTGGTTCTCGGCGTATTTGTAATAGCCGTCCACGCCCACCTGCAGATGCTGGTTGATTTTTTGCGTGATGCCGGCGTCGAAATAATTCGCGCGTTCGGCCGTGGGAGAACTGGCGGGTGCGTTGGTGCCGTAAGGCGATTGATTGGAAGTGCCGTCAAACACATGCACCGTGCTGCCCGAAACCGCTTCCGCCGGTGGCGGCGTGAAGTAACGCGCGTAACCCGCGTGCAGGGTCGTCGAGTCCGTCGGCTTGTAAACCACATTGGCGCGAGGACTGAACTGGTTTTCATGATCGAATGACGAATTAAAGGCGTCAAACCTCGCGCCATAATTGAACGTCAGCTCGTCGGTGACTTTCCATTCGTCCTGCAAATAGCCGCCCAGGAACAAGGCGTAGAGCGAACTGTTGGCCACAATGGGATAGGCTGTTCCGCTCGGAGTGCCGGTTGCTGGATCCACGGTGAAAACGGTCGTGGTGGTGTCCGACGCCACGGATTCGTCCAGCGCCATCAGCCCGCCACGCAGCGTGTGGTGCGGATTGATTTCCGAACTGGCGTCCGCCTGCAAGCCGCCGGAATAAAGATTTTTATCCACGTCGCTGGCCACGCCGTTGAAGTAAAGGTCGCCCACCGGGTCGGGCGTGAAATGCACCTGGCTGTTCCGGCCCAGGCCGGAGACCTGATAATTCAAGTTGCCCACCGTTTTCTGGTAGGTGACCAAGCCGTAATAATTCTGCTCCAACTGCTGCTCGTTGAGCGAAGCAGAATTGAAACTGGCCGGCAGCCCGCTGCCTGGAGCATTCCATGATGTGGTGCCGTCCGGCGCGGTGCCAACCGGCAGACCCGGCGTGTTGGGCACTTCAAAATTCGCGTAGGATGCGCTCAACATCACGTTCACGCGGCTCGTGTCGTCCAGGATGTAGGAAAAATACGAGAACGACTTGTATTGATAGGTGTTGTCGTGGATGGCCGTCTGGCTGGACGTGGGCTGTTCGATGCCGAGGTCGTTGTTGTTGTAGCTGCCATCAATAAAGTAGTTCAGGTTTCCCTGCGAACCGCCCGCCTCAAAGCTCGGATTGATCGTGTTGTAGCTGCCGCCATACATTTCCACGTCGCCGCCGTTTTCAAACGCGCCGCTTTTGGTCTGGATGTCCACGACGCCCGCCGTGCGGAAACCGTATTCCGCCGGCAGCGAGCCGGTGACGAGCTGCATGCTTTCGATGAAGTGCGGACTCAACTCCAGGCCGAACCCGGAGATGCCTTCCGGCAGCAGCACGCCGTTGATGCGGTATTGCAAATTCGCGTGCTCGCCGCGGACGTGCAGATCGCCATTCGCCGCCGAATCCTCCGCCACGCCCGGCGCGCGCAGGATAATTTCGTTCATCGGCGCATTGCCGCCCTGCGACAGGTTGGCGATTTGATTCTTATCTATCGTGTAGGCCGTCGCCCCCAAATCCGGCAGGATTTGGTTGCGCGCCTGGTCCAACTGCCCGACCACCGTGACATTGCCGAGGTCGGTGATGTTCGTCGAACTGCCCGAGGTCACAACATTGGTCGGGCTGCCCGAAGCCCCGGCATTTGCCGGGGCCAAGCTGTTCGTCTGTGACAGTGCTGTCCCGCCACAGGACAGCGCCATCGACGAAATCACCGCCATATAAACTCTCCGATTTCTTCCATTTTTCTTTTCTGCAAATTTTTTCATAATTTATCTTGGGTTAAATTTTTTATACACTTCCGCAAATCTTTTTGGGATTTGCCTTTTGCACAACGCCACGAGGCATCGCGCAAAGTTTTGGTTTTGTTGAAATGCTTTTCAGACGAAGCGACCGGCGACGCCTGAAACCAGCGAATTAGGAAACTGCAGGGAAGACGGGCGGGCCGCGGCCATCGGGAAGGAGTTCAATGGCCGTGGTTAAAACAGAAGATTCAATGCGGGGAGCGGCTTCAATCCAGGTGACCGGCGCGGCGACCGGCACGGCGACCGGCGCGGTTTCGATTTTTCCATGCGCGATGCAGGCTATCGCGCAATCATCGTCATCGTCGGGAATGGTTCCGCCGTGGAGCCACGCATGCAGCGGCGTGCAAAGTTCCGCCGCCGCCATGAACAGCCAGATGGCCAGCGACAACACACCCGCCGCCACAAAAAAACGGCGGCGGGTTCGGCGGCTGATATGTTGAGCTGCATGTCGCATTTCGGAACCTCGAGTGAGCAACAATTGCGCCAAAACAACCGCTCTCCCTTGAAGGGATTGGCGTGGGCTGCAAATTGTCGGTGTGTTCATTAACGCAATCCAGTTGCATTTATGATTGAATCAGACAAAAATACAAGCCTTATTTTTAATTTTTATGGACAGACGAGCCCAACGCTAACAAAAGCGATTTGCATTTACGCGCCACTGGATGCAAAATAAAGGGAATTAATATTTTATGCCTGTTGATGGCTATATTGCGCGACTGAAGAAAAATGGCAACCGCGTCACACCGAAGGTGCGGGCGGTCATCGAACTTTTTCTGAAGCGTGAATCCATACTTGATCCATTTCAAGTGCAGGCGGGATTGCAAAAGCGATTCAAGGGTGTCGGGCTGCCCACCACTTACCGGATACTGGAAAATCTCGCGAGTTGCGGCATTTTGTTGACGGCTGCGAGCGAAGACCGGCAGTTGCGCTATTTCATCTGCCGTGGCATTGAGACGGGACACCATCACCACTTCATCTGTCGCAAGTGCGGCAAGGTGGAGGAGGTCAACTTGTGCCTGATGCACGAAGTTTCCAAATACGTCAAACGCCACCTGAAAGCGACGGTGCAAAGCCACTTTTTACAAATCGAAGGTCTTTGCGCCAAATGCGGTTGAAACCCCCGATGTTCAACACGCGGTTTGCCGCACATTGGCAGTCCCGAATGCGTGTTCGTCATGTATCCGTCTGTTTCGAGCGGCGGCGGTGTTTGCTTTCCCGCCGGGTATTGGTGATTACGGGACGGCAATCATATAGAATCGTTGCGCCGAATTCGTGGTGCTGTCCTGAACTGTCACCGACCCCGTTCCAAATGTCCCGTTCGTCACAACTGTCCACTGGCTTACCGGCATCGTCAGATCCGGACTGGAGAGCAGGTTGTAATTTGCCCCAAGCGGACCGGTAAATGTAATCTGCATATTGCCGGACACAACAGAGATTCCGGTAAACATCGGCGGCGGCGTCAGGATGTTCGCAGTCAACCCGGTTGGCTGTGCCAGGACGTAATTGCCCTGATCCGCACCGGTGACGGCATATCCGGTGACCGTGACTGGTTTATTCGTGCCCACGTTGGGATCGGCGAAGGACGCAATCACGTTGCTTGTTATCAGGCTAACATCGTCACCGGTGACTGCCCCGATCAAGACGGCAGTGCCGGTCAAGGTCGCAACTGTCGTTCCGTCAAAATATTTGCTGGCCGCATTCACACCGCCGACAGTTAATCCGGCTGAAATGATGTTTCCCGTCACGTTCGTTGGCGCAATCACCACATAATTGGTCGCCTCGTCACCTGCCAAAGCGAGTCCGCTCACCGTGACCGGCTTGTTCGTGCCAACGGTTTTGTCGGCGAAATATCCCGCGGCATTGCTGCTGACCAGCGTTACGCTGTCACCGTTCAATATGCCAACCAGTCCCGCGTTGCTTGCATCCAGCGTCGCGTTGGTCGTTCCGTCATACACCTTATCCGGTGCCAGCAGATTGGTCACCGCCAGATTCGCCGCAGTCACAGTCAGCGCCGTGGCGTTTGCTCCAGCTTGCACAAATTGATAGTTGCCATTGTTGGCTGTCAAACCTGAACCGGTGATCGGATAACTGCCGACTCCGCTCGATGAAGTTGCCGTGGTCGTGAACACCAATGTTCCAGTCGTCGCGCTAACTTGAGTCTCGATTCCGGCAAAGCCGTTGACGGTCCCGTTGAGGGCTGGCAAAGCGGAACCGTAGTTCAAGCTGACAGGGATTGCCGAATAGGTCAGCGTCGCTGGCTGAATAGTTCCATTTCCGGTGGAAACAAACGAGTAATTGTAATTGTTGCCGCCGTTGCCGTCGCTGGCAATGCCTGATGGAGTCATCGTCAAGCCGACGCCGACATTCGGACTGCTGTAGGCTTCAATGAAACTGGCCGAATCGCCCGGCTGCACGCTGCCGGATGTAATGACCGGCAAGGTGGCGGCACCGATCGTGGTGTCATAAAACTTTGTATTCGCCGAAGCCGTCACCGTGATATTGGTTGGAGCGATTGTGCCAATGACGGCGGAAGCTGAAGAATTTGACAACGTGTAATTAGTGACCGAAGCGCCGGAAATTGCCAGGCCGGTCGCGGTCACAGTTTTGGCGCTGCCAACATTGCGGGTGTCGAAGCTTCCGCTGGCCGGATTATTCAGCGTGACCGTGTCACCGCTGACCACGCCGGAAAGCGTGTAATTTGCCGGGGCAAGAGTGGCAGCCGTCGTGCCATCGTAATTCTTGCTCACCGCGCCCGTCAGACCTGCGGTCAAGCCGGCCTGATTGACGGCTTGCGACAATGCGGGCGAATTGGTGATAGCAAGATAATTGGCATCGCCGGCGTAAACGGCGGTGATGGAACGGGTGCCGGCTGCGAGCTGGCTGGCGCTGGTTGTATAAATTGCCTGACCGCTGGAGTTCAAAGTGCCCGTGCCCAATGAAACTCCGCCATTATAGAACGCGACCGTTTCTCCACTGATGTTTCCAACCGCGACCGCATTGGTTTGAATCGAGGCGGTGAAAGTCACCGCGTTGCCATAGGTTGAAGGATTGAGGCCAGAAGTCAGAACGAGAGTGATTGGCAATACCGATGGTGCGGGCGAAAAGGTTAAGACCGTCACCGATCCGGGCGGAAATGAATTGGTGAAAACACCGCTAACGGCAACCGAATTCGTCGAGATGTCTTGAGAGCCGGGAGTGGTGTTGTTGGTGCGCGTAGCTTCGTCCTGGTTGATGCCATACGAACGAACCACGGCTGTGCCCGAGGGAACGAAATTCGAAATGGTTATTTGCGCGTTAAAATTCGTGGTCACATCCTTGTTGATGACCAGCAAGGCCATTGTCCCATCGGTCTTGCGGGCGGCATACGCACTCAACAGAAGATAGTCGCTGGTGGCATTGAGAACCGTGTCGCCCGGCCGCACAAAGGACTGGAGGATTTTTTCTCCATAATAAGTGGGATATGGATTGGAGGCACCGTTAAGGATGCCTTCATCGCCGTAGGTTCTCCAGCCGTAGATGGTGGGATCAAATGTTCCAGAGCTGTTTGCTCCGTTCCGCAAGTCCCACCAGATATAGGAATTAAACTCGGTTTTCATTATCTGGCAGGTGCTGTCCACCAGATACAACGCGTTGACGATGCTCGTCAATTGTTTGCCGAAGGCGGAGGAGGAATCGCTGTTGTTCTCCGTGCAGCACAACTGCGCGTTGGTTCCGGGTGCGCCAAGATAATCACTAATCATCTGCCGCAGGTTGGCGGCATCCTGCGCCCAATTCACTGTTGATTGCAGCAACAACGGGTCGCTGTCCGCCGCCGGCGGCGGAGTGGTGGTCGCCGTGTATTCCGGATAAACATGATGGACGAGAAAATCGGGAGTGACCCCCATGTTCTTCAGGTAGGTCAGCATTACCGGAGTCCAGCCGTAGTGGGTTACTCCAGTGCGTGGGTTCACCACCGGATGCGCGGCATTGTTCGAATAATTGTCCTCGCCGGGAGCGGCCACGACACCAATCTTGATGGTCGGGTCGGCGGCCTTCATGAGGGCAATATAGCCGGCGGCGCGGACAGCGTAGGTATAAGGGTCATGCGCCGCAGAGTTGGTGTCGTTTTCCCAAGTGCCATAACATTCGTTGCCGATTTCCCAGTATTTATAGCCGCAATGATTGGTGATGTTGTCCGAGAGCACCCAACTGGCGGCTTCGTTGCTCGAACCGCTGCCATAATTGACCGTGATGAATGCATTGGTAATGCCGAGGCCCGTGGCGATGGTGTTGAAGCGGGCATTTCCGGTGCTATCAGACGCCCAATGATAGGCGTCCGAAGTCGAACCTCCGGGCCAGCGCAAGGACATGAATCCCGCCTGCTTGAGCAGATTGGACGTCGTCGCAGTCTGGCTAAGGTAACTGTCCCAAGTGGCCGTGTTCACGCCGAACCAGCGTCCGTCTGCGATCCGGTTCGTCTTGTTCACGTCAACGGCCAGGTGAACCAATGCCGGCGCGGGCGCGGCATTCAGTTGGATGTCGTCGACATAAAAAACCGGCTGGGCGCCGCCGCTGGTGTCCTGAATGTAAATGCCGGAAAAATTTGTTGCATTTGCCACGCCAAGGCTCGATAAAGGAATGGTGACCTGCTGCCAGCTGTTTGTGGGGAGTCTGGGCAATGCGTAGGCGGTCTTGCCAGTATTGAACAAAGTGCCGAGCGCCTGGAGTTTTTGCCCGCCGGTTGCGCCACCGTTGACCCAAAACGACAGGCTGGCATAGGGTGCCGTGTTAAAACCTGCCTGATACTGCAAAGAAAGCGCACCGCCACTGCTGGTGATGGTAACGGCAATGGAGTCGGTGCCGGAATGAACCGGCGAGGTGTTGGTGAAATTGCGCGTGCTGCTCCAGCCCCAGTCTTGAAACGCATTGACCAGGTTGTCCGTGTAAAAAGGCAGGTTAGCCTGGGCCATGCCGCACTGGACGGCCATCGTAAAGGCCGCAGTCAATGCCAGCCAACGAACGCATCGAATAATCATGATTATAAAGCCAATAGATTTTAAATACGCTCGTTCCAAATCACCCCAAGGAATGACTGAACATGAACCTGAACCTATAAAAACCACAGGATTGGCCACAATTTACATCAAAGCGATGCGCGGTCTAGTCGTTAGAATTATGGACTTGTCTAAAATTTTTCCTAACACCGCCAACCAAACCGCTTGCGCCGCTAACGCAATCATGCCGCGCGAAGTATCCGGTCGTTTCGAGAGGAAACGACGGTCCCAATCACGTCCTTTCAGGACAGGCTGCCAAGCCGACGCAAGTGCAAAAATGGTTCGCCCAATTTGCGCGACTCGGCCAGGTCCACGTCGAATTCGGCCACCCAGTCGTTGTCTCCGGCCGGGTCAACGAGCATTTGTTGCACGCGCCAGGATCTTTTGTCGTCGGACGGCGTGACGTAGGTGTGGCGTGCATTGCGGGCGTTCGGATCAAGGCAGAGCCACTGGTGGTCGGCTTCATAAGCTTTCATGGTTTTATCCAAACGGTCGGGCGTCCAAGTCGCGCCGTCGGCATCCAATGAGAAATCCAGATTTGCAATCGCAGCTTCGTAATCCTCCATCACCAGTCCGCGCAGGAACGTGAAAATGCGATTGCGAATCGCCGCCGTGAAGTTTTTCACGTCGCGCGTGATGTCGGCGGCGGCTTCCTCGGCGCCGGGCGGATGGATTTCCTTCGCCTCGGCGCGCTGATAATTCGGGTCGCGCATTTTCTCCCATTCATCGAGCAGACTGGAATCCACCTGCCGGATCATCGTGCCGAGATAAATTTCCATTTCGCGGAGCTGGTCGTTTTTGGCGGTGTCGGGCACGGTTTGCGCGAGGACTTTGAAAACACTGTTCAGATGCCGCAGCAACACGCCTTCGGCGCGCTGCAATTCGTAGAGCTTGATGTAGTCGGCGAACGAGCGGAATTCCTCGAACATTTCCCGCGCGATGGATTTCAAGTGGATGTTTTCCTCGCCCACCCACGGATGCCGCGCGGCGAAAGCGTTGAACGTGGAATAAATAAACTCGCGGTTCGGCTTGGGATGTTCGCACTTTTCGAGTTCTTCCATCCGTCTGTCGTATTCGACGCCCTCCGCTTTCATCTCGGCCATTTTGCGGTCCTTCACCTTGTCGAGCTGTTTGCGCAGGATGATGTCCGGGTCTTCGAGAATGGACTCGACGAGCGTGAGCAGCACCAGCGCGTAATCTTCGGCCTGCGGATCAATCAGCGGAATCGTTTCAAGCAGATACAGCGACAGCGCCTGGTCCATCGAAAAATCTTCCTGCAACTCGACGTTGACGCGGAGCTTCTTTCCCGTGGCCGCCAGCGTGAGGAGGCTCTGATCAATTTCGGACTTCGGACTTCGGATTTCGGAGCTTTCAGATGAAGCCTTCTCCCGTTGGCGGCCAGGCGGATTGATGAACTCCACAATCTTCCGGTCCAGCAGCGAGCGGAACAACTGCCAGGCGCGTTGCGTGTGCGCTTTTTTCTGCTTGGGTGTTTCGTGGCAATCGTGAATCAGCTTTTGCATCGCGGCGCAACCGTCTCCGTCGCGGCTCAAAACATTCAGCAGCATCCCGTGCGTGATTTTGAAACGCGACGCCAGTTTTTCCGGCGGCGCAACGGTGAGCCGCGCAAAGGTGATCTTGTCCCAGTTCACAAAATTCTTTTCCGGCGGCTGGCGTTTGACGGATTTCTTGCCGTCGCGCGCGGATTTTTCCGTGAGCTTGAGATTTTCAATGACGTGCTCCGGCGCCTGCGCCACGACCCAGCCTTGGTCGTCAAATCCTTTCCGCCCGGCGCGACCGCTGATCTGGTGAAAATCCCGCGCGCTCAAAATGCCGGTTTTCTGTCCGTCAAATTTGCACAGCCGCGTGAACAACACCGTGCGAATCGGCACGTTGATGCCGACGCCGAGTGTATCCGTGCCGCAGATGACCTTGAGCAATCCCTTTTGCGCTAGCTGCTCGACCAGCACGCGATATTTCGGCAGCAAACCGGCGTGATGCAAACCGATGCCATGCCGCAGCCACTTTTTGATTTCTGGGCCGTAGGGGCTGGTGAACTTGAAATTTTCCAGCGTGCTGGCGATGGCGGCTTTTTCATCGCGCGAACAAACATTGATGCTGGTGAAATCCTGCGCGCTCTGCGCCGCTTCCAGTTGCGTGAAGTGGACGACATAAACCGGCGCGCGTCCGCCGGCAACGAGCGTTTCCAAAGTTTTTGCCAGCGGCAATTCGGAATACTCAAATGCCAGCGGCACGGGCCGATCCGTGGAAATTACCGAAATGGTCTGCCGTCCTGTGAGCCGCGTAATTTCTTCATCAAAAAAAATCGCGTCGCCCAGCGTTGCGGACATCAGCAAGAATCTCGCTTGCGGTAAAGTCAGCAGCGGCACCTGCCACGCCACGCCGCGCTCGCGGTCGGCGTAATAATGAA
>CAZIFP010000052.1:0-13787 GCA_964538105.1 uncultured Bifidobacteriaceae bacterium | reverse complement strand
ATTGACGCGGTGCAGGCGGCGAAAATTCTCAAGGACAAAAAGAGCGACGTGATGGAAAAATTCATTTCCAAATCCGGCAAGCCGTTCCCGGCGTTTCTGGTGATGGACAAGAAGGGCAAGATCACGTTTGAATTTCCTTCGCGCGACGACGAGAGCGAGTGACACCCGGCGAATAACAATCAGCGATATGAAATGGGGCAGGTTAATTTGGTTGCTTTTGCTGCTGCTGATGCGGTTTGCGGCCGTTGGCCAGCAGAACGCAGGTTCAAGCCATCCGCCGCAGATCGCTGGTGGTCAAATTGTCACCCGTGAAGGGATCGCTTACAAAGGCGTGGTCGTCCAGAAAATGGTTCCCGACGGCCTGGTGATTTCCTATGCGCAGGCTGACGGCGGGCTTGGTTTCGCAAAACTTAAGTTCAAAGATTTATCCGACAGCTTGCAGCAACAGTTCGGCTACAATCCCACCAATGCCGCCGCTTTTGAAACGAAACAGAAGCAGGCCGAAAGCCAGTGGCAATCACAATGGAAGGCCGACGACGAAAAGGCCCTGGAAAAAATTCATGAACAGCAAATCGCCGACGCCGAAAGCCGGGCCAGGCGGGTGGGCACGGGGTTTTTCATCACGGACAGCGGCTATTTGCTCACCTGTTTTCATGTCGTCAACAATGCCGCCAGCATCCAGGTGGGCACCAAAAGCGGATTGTTTTACGCGGATCTGGTGCAATCCGATCCGGCCAAGGATGTCGCCCTGCTCAAAGTGACCGGCACATTTTCTTCGCTGCCCCTGGACTACAGCAACACGGTCAGTTTGGGCGAGGCCGTCTTCACCATCGGTTTTCCCAGACCTGATTTGCAAGGCTGGCAGCCCAAGCTGACGCGCGGCGAAATCAGCAGTCTCACCGGAATGCAGGACAATCCGGATGATTACCAGATCAGCGTGCCGGTGCAGCCGGGCAATTCGGGCGGTGCGCTGTTGGACGAGCACGGCAACGTGGTCGGCATTGTTTCGGCCACGTTGCGGGCATCGTTAGCTGACATTAGAGAAGGAATCGCACCGGAGAATGTGAATTATGCCATTAAAAGTTCCTGCGCGATGACGTTGATTGATTCCGTGCCGGGCGGGTTGCTCAAACTAAAATCGGCCAATCTGTCGGACAATCGCAAATTTGGCGACGTGGTCCAGGCATCGCAGGACGCCGTGGCCGTGGTGCTCGTGAATTAAACCAGCCGGCTGCGCCGCCGACAAAACTCCGGCGAATTTTTGCGCCACCATGCAACTTCATTTCAAAGAATCCGGACAGGGCAGGGCGGTCATTTTGCTGCACGGACTTTTCGGCTCGGCGGACAACTGGCATCACATCGCGCTGCGGCTGGCGGAACATTTTCAAGTCTTCGCCCTGGACCAGCGCAACCACGGCCGGTCGCCGCACAGCGACGAAATGAATTATCAGCTCATGGCATCCGACGTGGAAAAGTTTTTTGTAACGCGAGGAATCGACAGCGCGTTCGTCATCGGGCATTCGATGGGCGGCAAAACGGCGATGCAGTTTGCGCTGCAATTTTCCAACCGCGTTGACAGGCTGGTTGTCGCGGACATGGCACCGCGCGCCTACGCGCCGGCGCACGAGAAGATTATTGCCGCGCTGCTGGCGCTGGATTTGTCGAAGTTCCAGGCCCGCGAGCAAATCGAAACCGCGCTGGAACCGGAAATTCCGAAACTGGTTCTCCGCCGGTTTCTGCTGAAGAACCTCGGCCGCAATGCCGCCGGCGGATTTTTCTGGAAAATCAATCTGCGCGGCCTTTCCGGAAATTATTTTCATTTGCGCCAGCCGGTTTCGGCGCTGGTTCCTTTTGCGAAGCCGGCGTTGTTCATTCGCGGTGGCAAATCCAATTACGTCAATGACGCCGACGAACCGCTGATTCGCGAACTGTTTCCGCAGTCGGAAATCAAAACCATCGCCGAAGCAGGTCACTGGGTTCACGCGGACAAACCAGAGGAATTCTTGCGGCTGGTATCGGAATTTTTGGCTTTCAATTAACTGCGGATTACGCGGATTGAATCATCCGCGTGATCCGCGTAATCTGCGGTTGAAATGGAAAGCGAACCCGTGCTGGCAAAAACAGAAATCCGCGACAAATGGATTTCCAAATTCCTCGCGCACTTGGCGACGGATCGCGGCGCGTCGGTTTACACGCAGCGGAATTATCAACAGGCTTTGACGGAATTTGCGCGCTGGCATCTGGCCGAGCGCAAATCCGCGCCGGCTTGGGAAAAACTCCAGCGCGATGATTTTCGCGCGTTCGTCCGGTTTCTCGGAAGAAATAATTTGAGCCGTGCGGCGGTGCAGCTCCGGTTTTCGGCGCTGCGGACGTTTTTCAAATTCCTGATGCGTCACGGCATCGTGGAAAGTCTGCCGATTAAAAACCTGTCGCTGCCAAAACTTGAAAAGCGGCTGCCGCGATTTCTGACAAAACAGCAGATGGAGGATTTGCTCGTCGCGCCGGCAAAACTGCTCGAAACGCAAAAGTCGAAAAAAGGTCCGGGCCGGCCGATTTCGGCGCAGGTCTGTCTGCGCGACATCGCGGTGCTGGAGACGATTTACTCGTGCGGTCTGCGCATCAGCGAGCTGTGCGGTATGCGCGTGGAGGATATTGATTTCAACGAACAAATCGTGCGCGTTCGCGGCAAGGGCAAAAAGGAGCGGCTGGTGCCGGTCGGCGAACCGGCGTTGCAGGCGATTCAAAGTTATTGGGAAATTTTGCTGGAGCCGCTGGTGGGAATCCAGCCGGTATTTCGCGCTGATACGCGCAAGGCCGCGCCGCTGTCGCCGCTGCAACTGTCGCGGCGGTTGAAAAATTATCTGGTCATTGCGGGTCTCGATCCGAAGCTCACGCCGCACAAGCTGCGGCACAGCTATGCCACGCACCTGCTGGACGCCGGCGCGGATTTGCGGAGCGTGCAGGAACTGCTTGGCCACGCGCACCTCATCACGACGCAGGTTTATACGCACGTGACGACCGAGCGGTTGAAAAAAGCATACGACGCGGCACATCCGCGGGCATAAATCAGCAAGCAGCTTGACGTTGGCGGACAATCAATGGGTTGTTTTCAACAATTTTGGCATATCAAATTGATTTGAGTTCCGCGCCGGCTTTCGCAGAATAATCCTCAGGAAATTTTTTCCTGTCTGTTCATGAACTGGCCTTTTGCGTTTCGACGGATTTTGGTGGCGAAGCTTTATTATTTGGGGGCGGATTTCTTTCACCCTCAACTTGCAGCTTGGCTGGTGCCCTCTTTCTTGGGCTGGTGGCCCGCGCCGGTGCGGGGCAGCGGCTTCAATCACGCATGAATATCGTCACCTTGCTTTTGGCCGCCGTAGCCGCAATGGTGCTTGGCCTTCTGGCTGGCCGACGTTCACAGCGGTTATGGCTGGCAGTCACGCTTGCGGGCGTGACGGCGGTCTTGGCGGCGGCGGTCACGGTGCTGCTGGATGGGAGCAGTTGGGAGTGGCACAGCGATTTTCTGGTGGGCGGCGAACCGCTGCATCTGCGCCTGGATGGCTTGAGCGCCTTCTTTTTGGTTTTGCTGTGTGTGGTCGGCGGAGCCGGTGCGGTGTATGCCGGCGAGTATTGGCCGGACACGGCGCATCCGCGTTCCGCGCGGTCAGGCCGCTTCTGGTGGAGCGGACTTTTGTTGAGCCTTGGCTTCTTGCTGGTCACGGCGAATGGACTGCACTTTCTCATCGCCTGGGAAATTTTCACGGTCTGCGCTTATTTTCTGATCACGGCGGATCGTCCGCGCCGCGAGGTGCGGGCGGCGGGCTGGCTGTATCTGGTGGCGTCGCACGCTGCGACGCTGGCCCTGTTCGCCTTCTTCACCATGCTGGCGGCGCGCACGGGCAGTTGGGAACTCGGGCCGATGAAAGATCACCCGGAACTGGCGCCGCTGTTCTGGCTGGCCCTTTTCGGCTTTGGCGTGAAGGCAGGCATATTTCCCTTGCACATCTGGCTGCCCTCGGCACATGCCAATGCCCCGAGTCATGTTTCCGCCATGCTTTCGGGCGTCACGCTGAAAATCGGCATCTACGGTCTCGTGCGCTTCAGTGGCTGGCTGCCGTTGCCAGACGGCGCGGGCTGGGCGGTGGCGCTGCTGGGCGTGACGAGTGCGGTGCTGGGCGTGGCCTTTGCACTCGGACAACACGATCTCAAACGCTTGCTCGCCTATCACAGCGTTGAAAACATCGGCATCATTCTCATTGGACTTGGTTTCGCGCTGGTGGCGGTGCAACAAGGTAATTCCATCTGGGGCCGGCTCGCGCTGGCCGGGGCGCTGCTGCATGTGTGGAACCATGGACTGTTCAAGGCGCTCCTGTTTTTCGGCGCCGGTTCGGTGCTGCATGGAACCGGCACGCGGGAAATGAGCCGGCTGGGCGGGCTGTGGCGCGCGATGCCGTGGACGGCGGGATTGTTTGCGCTCGGCGCGGTCGCGATTTCCGGGCTGCCGCCGCTCAACGGTTTTGTCAGCGAATGGCTGGTGTATCTCGGCCTGTTCGACGCCACGCTTTCCCATGGCCCGTCGGCTTGGGCGGCGATCCCGGCGGCCATTCTGCTCGGCGTGACCGGGGCGCTGGCGCTCGCGTGTTTCACGAAAGTCTGCGGCGTGGTTTTTCTCGGCGCACCGCGTTCACCGGCGGCGGCGCACGCGCACGAAAGCGGCCCGGCCATGCGCGGCGCGATGCTCGTGCTCGGTGCGGCGTGCGTGGCAATCGGCTTGGCGCCGGTCGTCTTTTGGCCTGCGGTGGCGCGGGCGATGGACGTGTGGAATCCTGTTTGGGCTGGCACACCGCCGCCAGCGCTGTCAGCCCTCGGTATTTTTCATGTGACTTTGGCCGTGATTATAGTGGCGCTGACGGGCTGGCTGTGGCGGCGAGTCCGGCGCGGCGGACTGGTCCGGGCGCTGACGTGGGATTGCGCTTACGCGCTGCCGTCGGCGCGGATGCAATACACTGCGGGCTCGTTCGCGGGCATCATCAACGAATGGTTCGCGTGGATCCTGCGCCCGGAGCGGCATCAACTGCTCCCTGAAAATCTTTTCCCCGCAGTTGCGCGTTATGTGGAGCACACGCCGGAGACGGTGCTGGAAAAAATTGTCCAGCCGGCCGCCCTGCTGGTAATGCGCGTTTCAACGGCGGCGCGCAGTCTTCAACACGGCCGGGTGCAAGCCTACCTGCTGTATTTGCTGATCGGCGTTGGAGCGCTGTCCTTGTTGGTTCTGTTTGGAGGTGCGCAATGATGGCAAATTTTTTACCGGCAAATCTCCTGTTCCTGCGCATGGCGGGCTGCATCCATTCAACCCAATTTATTTTGTCACCATGTATTTGAACCTCATCCAAATTGCCGAATCATTTGGCGTCTCGGAAAGCGTCGTGGAAGGCTGGATTCGCAATGAAGGCCTGCCCTGCACGCCAGATCGGGGACGGCTTTTGTTTGATCGCGCCCAGGTGACGGAGTGGGCGGCTGAACGCGGGCTTGGCGCACGGGCCGGTTTTCTGGCCCCCGCCGATTCGGCGCTGACAACTCATTTGCGGGTCGCGTCGTTGCTGCGCGCGGGCGGCATCTGGCGTGACGTGGCGGCGGCGGAAGTGTTGGAAGTGTTCGCGCGCATCATCACCGCGCTGCCGGGCGCGACGCCACCCGTCCGTCAACTGCTCAGTCAGCGCGTCCGCGCCAGGGGCGGCGTGACGATGGCCCCGGTCGGCGGCGGTTTCGCCCTGCCGCATCCCAGCGCCCGCATCACGCTGGGACGCGATTCCGGCACGGTGGCGCTGCTGTTGCTGCGCGACGATCTGGCGCTGCCGGAACCGCCACCGGACGGCGTGCCGGTGCGGCGACTGTTCTTCTTCATCGCGCCCTCGCCGCGCGGGCACCTGGATTTGCTTGCCAGGTTGAGCCGCAGTCTGGTGCAGGGATCATTGCGCGAGCTGGTGGAATCAGGCGCTCCCGATCAGGAAATTTTTCAGGCCATTGAAAAAATGGATGCGGTGGTGGCGGAGGGACAGCCATGACTTTAGGTCTCCTTTTGCTAATCGCTTTCCTGACACTGGCTGCCGGCATCGTCACCGCTTTTGGTCACCCCGCAATCTGGCTTGCGTTGACCGTGACCGGCGCGGGATTGTGTCTGATGGCCGCTTTGCGCGTGCTGCTGGGCGGCGACTATTGGGAATGGCGCAGCGCATTTCTCCTCGGCGGCGAACCGCTGCATATGCGGCTGGACGGATTGAGCGCCTGGTTTCTGGTGCTGGTGTCGGTGGTGGGCGGAGCTGGCGCGGTTTATTCGCGGGAGTATTGGTCGGATGAAAAAAATCCCGCTTCCGCCCCGCACGGTCGTGCGTGGTGGAGCGCTTTTCTGGTCAGCATGGGGCTGGTGCTGACGGTTTCCAATGGTCTGCATTTTCTCATCGCCTGGGAGTTGTTTGCCGTCTGCGGTTATTTCCTGATCACACTGGACCGCGAGCGCAACGGGGTGCGGGCGTCGGGCTGGCTTTATCTCGCCGCTTCCCACGCGGGGACCATGTGCCTGTTTGCATTCTTTGCCTTGCTGGCGTCACACACCGGCAGTTGGGAACTCGGCCCGATGCGTGATCATCCGGAACTCGCGCCGCTGTTCTGGCTGGCGCTTTTCGGCTTTGGCGTGAAGGCCGGATTTTTTCCGCTGCACATCTGGCTGCCTTCGGCGCATGCCAACGCTCCAAGCCACGTTTCCGCCATCATGTCGGGCGTGGCCATCAAAATGGGCATCTATGGCATCATCCGGTTCAGCGGCTGGCTGCCCGTGCCGCCCGCCGCCGGCTGGGTGGTGACGGGCATTGGCGCAACGAGCGCGTTGCTGGGAATCGCGTTCGCGTTCGCGCAAAATGATTTCAAACGGCTGCTCGCGTATTGTTCGGTGGAAAATATCGGCATCATCCTGGTCGGCGTTGGCATCGCGTTGCTCGCGGTGACGCATGGCGATGCGCCGTGGGGCAGGCTGGCGCTGGCCGGGGCGCTGCTGCATGTGTGGAATCACGGCGCGTTCAAATCGCTGTTGTTCTTTGGTGCCGGTTCGGTGTTGCACGCCACTGGCACGCGGGAAATGAGCCGGCTGGGCGGCTTGTCACGGACGATGCCGTGGACCGCCGGTTTGTTTGCACTCGGTGCCATCGCGGTTGCAGGCTTGCCGCCGCTTAACGGCTTTGTCAGCGAGTGGCTGGTTTATCTCGGTCTGTTTGACGTGGTGACGGGCAGGGGAACCGCGGCGTGGATTGCCATGCCCGCCGTCATTTTGCTGGCGGTGGCCGGGGCGTTGGCGCTGGCAAGTTTCGCGAAGGCTGGCGCGATGATTTTTCTCGGCGCATCCCGCACACAGCCGGCGGCAATGGCGCATGAATGCGGCCGCTGGATGCGCGGCCCGATGCTGGCGCTGGCCGGTGTGTGCGTGATGATCGGACTGGCACCCATTTTATGCTGGCCGGCGCTTTCCTGCGCGGTGGCGGCTTGGCGGCCAGCGTGGCTGGCCGTGGAACCGCCCGCGCCGCTCGTGACGCTTGGCTCGGCGCAAATCGCGCTGGCGTGTCTCGTATTGCTCGCCGCCGTCTGGCTGTGGCGGAAGACGCACGACAATGGCCTGCGGCGAGGCCTGACCTGGGATTGCGCTTACGCATTGCCGACGGCGCGGATGCAATACACCAGCGCATCGTTCGCGGGCATCGGCACCGGCTGGTTTCGGTGGATTCTGCAACCGGTGCGCAAGGCGCATCGTCCGCGCGGCCATTTTCCGGCGGCGGCCCTCCGCCTGGAACGGATTCCTGAAACGGTCTTGGAGCGGATCCTCGGTCCGGTGAGCCTGGTCATTCTGCAAGCGGCCGCCGGGGCGCGCCGGCTCCAGCATGGCCGGTTGCAATTTTATATTCTTTATGTCGTTGTGGGTTTAATTGGCGTTGGAATTCTCGTATTGTGGGAAGGCGCGCAATGATTTTCATACCCGAACTCCTTCTCCGGCTTGCCTTGTGGCTGCTGCTCGCCCCGCTGCTGCCGGGCATCATCAACAAAGTCAAGGCCTGGGTGGCGGGCCGCCGCGGGCCGCCGGTGCTGCAACTTTATTACGACCTCGCGAAGCTTTGGCGCAAAGGCGTGGTGATGAGCCAGCTCGCGTCGCCGGGTTTTATCATCGGACCGGCGGTGGCGTGGACGGCGCTGCTCGGCGCGGCGCTGCTGATGCCGCTGGGGCCGGCGGGCGGCGAGGTGAGTTTTCACGGCGACGTGCTGTTGCTGATTTACCTGCTCGCGTTGGCGCGATTTTGCACAGCCTGGGCGGCGATGGAAACCGGCTCGGCTTTCGAGGGCATGGGTTCGGCGCGGGAAGTCAGTTATGCCGTGCTTGCGGAGGCGGCGATCATCGCGGCGGTGCTGTCGCTCGTCGTCCACACCGGCAGCGTTTCGCTGGACACGCTGCTGTCGCCGTCGGCGGGCGCGGGTGCGGCGCTGCTGGCAGCGGGATTGTTCCTGGTGCTGCTGGCGGAAAATTGTCGCGTGCCGTTTGACGATCCCAACACGCACCTGGAATTGACGATGATTCACGAAGGCATGATTCTCGACCACAGCGGTCCGCCGCTGGCCGCGATTTTGCACGGCGCTTCGTTGAAGCTGCTGTTGTTTTCCGTCCTGCTGGTGCAGGCGGTGTTGCCGGTCGGGGAATTATCTCCGCTCGCGGCGGCTGGCGCGCTGGCGGCGGGTGTCCTGGCGGTCACGGTCGCCGTGGGGCTGGTGGAATCGCTGCTGGCCCGGCTGGCGTTCAAGCGCGTGCCGCTGCTGCTGATCACCGCGTTTCTGCTGTGTCTGTTTGCGCTGCTGGTGGCGTGGAAAGGCGGTGCCCAATGAACGAAACCTTGAACCTCGTCGTGGGACTGGCGATGGGGCTGAACCTCATCGCGCTGGGCAGCAGCCGGCTGCCGACGTTGATCCGCGCGATGTCGCTGCAAGGCATGGTGCTCGGCGTGATGCCGCTGCTGCTGGAGCATGAGCGGCTCGACTGGCGCATCCTGCTCGTCGCGCTGGCGACAATGATGGGCAAGGGTATTTTGATTCCCAGCCTGCTGCGCCGGGCGATGCGCGCGGCCAACATCGAACGGGAGATCGAACCGTTCATTGGCTTCGTGCCGTCGCTGCTGCTCGGCGCCGGGGGAACCATCGCGGCGATGGCGCTGGCGCGCGGCCTGCCGCTGTTGCCGGAACACGCCGGCACGCTGCTGGTGCCGGGTTCGCTGGCCTCGATCCTGACCGGTTTCATCCTGCTCATCGGCCGGGCCAAGGCCATTTCCCAAGTCTGCGGTTATTTGATTTTGGAAAACGGCATTTACCTGTTCGGCCTGCTGCTCATTCACTCGACGCCGTTGCTCGTGGAATCGGGCATCCTGCTGGACGTCACCGTCGGCGTGTTCATCATCGGCATCATCGTGGACCGCATCCAGCGCGCCTTTGATTCGCTCGACACCCGCAAATTGACCACGCTTCGCGAATGAATCCGCTACTGCTCATCATCGTTCCACTGATCGGAGCCGGACTGGCGGCGCTCTGGCCGGACAACCGCACCCGGCCGTGGTTCCTGCCGGTCGTCGGGCTCGCGCATCTTGCGATGACCTTCTGGCTGTTCGTGAATCCGCCAGTAGTCGCAGCGGACGCCTGGCTGGGGTTTGACCCGCTGGCGCGGGCGGCGTTGCCGGTGGTGTCGCTGCTGTTCCTCGTCTGCGCGGCCTATGGTGTTTCCTATCTGCAAATCCGTTTGGAACGACCGAACCGCGCGTTTGTAGCATTGTTGCTGACCATCCTGGGTTTGTTGAGCGCTGGACATCAGTCGCGGCATCTGGGTTTGCTTTGGATCACGACCGAGGCGGTCACGCTTGCGTCGGTGCCGCTGCTGCATTTCAACGGCACGCCGCGCGCCTTCGAGGCGACCTGGAAATATCTGCTCGTTGGCGGCACGGGCATCGCGCTCTCGCTGCTCGGCTCTTTTTGTCTGGGCTACGCGTCAATCCAAGGCGGTGGCGTTGGCGATTTGACTTTTCCCGCGCTCATGGCGCAGGGCGCGGCCCTGTCGCGGCCCTGGGTATTGACAGCGTGGGTTTTATTGCTGGTCGGTTATGGAACCAAGATGGGACTCGCGCCGATGCACACCTGGAAACCTGACGCATATGGCGAGGCGCCGGGAATCGTCGGCGCGCTCATGGCCGGCGGGGTGACCACGGTGGCATTCACCGCCATTCTGCGCGTGCGTTCCGTGGTGGCGGCTGCCGGCGACGGACCGATGGCCGACCGCACCTTGCTCGTGACCGGACTTTTTTCCATGCTCGTTGCCGCGTTGTTCCTGCTGGGGACGCGCGATTTCAAACGGATGCTGGCCTACTCCAGCGTGGAACACATGGGCATCCTGTGCATTGGCGCGGGGCTGGGCGCGGCGGGCGTCGCAGCCGCGTTGTTTCATGTGTGGAGCAACGCCCTGACCAAGGGTTCGCTGTTCTTGAGCGCGGGCAATCTGCGTCGCGCGGCCGGCTCACCTTCGATGGACGACGTGCGCGGCATGTCGCTGCTTACGCCGCGTTCGGCGGCGCTGTTTATCACCGGCATGTTTGCGGTCACGGCGTGTCCGCCCTTCGGCCCGTTTTTCAGCGAACTCCTGGTGCTGCGCGCGGCGCTCGCGACCGGCCACGGGCTGGCCACCGCCATTTTCCTGGGCTGCGCGCTGCTGGCGTTTTTTGGGCTGACGCGAGTGGTCTTCGGCATTGTGGACGGACGGCCGCGCCCGGCGACGCGGGTGAACGGGAAAAAATTTGTTGAAACCGCCGGCGTGGTCGCGCCACCGCTCGTGCTGCTGGGGTTGTCCTTGTGGCTCGGACTTTTCACGCCGACGATCTTGCGCGAAGCCTGGGCGGCGGCGGTCGCCCAACTCTTTCCCATACCATGAGCACTTCAACTCCATTTGCCCTGCTGGCCAACGGCACCAGTCTTCCGTGGGCGGAAATTCCGTCGTGGCCGGCGGCGGAATTCGTGCGCGCCACGGCGGCGGAATTAAACCGCGGCGCGCGGCTTTGCGCCTGGTTCGGCGTGTCGGAAGGTTCGGGCACCTGTCTCGTTGCCGTGCTGGCCTTCGATGTGGACAACACGCTCGCGGCCGGACGCAGCCTGCCATTCGCCGGTTCCTATCCCGCGCTGACGACATGCAATCCGCAGGCGCATTTGTTTGAACGCGAAGTCTGGGAGCAACACGGTCTCACGCCTGAAGGTCATCCGTGGCTCAAGCCCGTGCGCCGCACAAATGAAAATGGAAACGCGCCCGCGAACGGCAAATTCTTCCGCGTGGACGGCGGAGAGGTTCACGAAGTGTCGGTCGGACCGGTTCACGCCGGCATCATCGAACCGGGCCATTTCCGTTTTCAATGCGCGGGCGAGGAAGTGTTGCACCTCGAAATTGCGCTCGGCTATCAGCATCGCGGCGTGGAGGAGGCGATCACCGGTGGTCCGCATCGCGCGACGATGAGCCAGATGGAAACCGTGGCCGGCGACACGACCATTGCCCATGCAACGGCCCACGCCACGATCATGGAATCGCTCGCCGGAACGGAAGCGCCGTTGCGCTCGCAATGGCTGCGCGCGATGGTGCTCGAGCTGGAGCGGCTGGCCAACCACACCGGCGACATCGGCGCGCTGGCCGGTGACGTGGCGTTTTTGCCCACCATGTCCGCGTGCGGCAAAATTCGCGGTGATTATCTCAACCTCACCGCGCTGATTTGCGGCAACCGTTTTGGACGCGGCCTCGTTCGCCCCGGCGGCTGCCGCCATGATCTCGAAGCCGAACGCGCAACGCAATTGATGGAACGCCTGAAGATCGTGCTGGCCGACACCGAACAGGCTGTCGCGTGGTTCTGGGACGCCTCGTCCGTCCGCGCGCGGTTTGAAAATGTCGGCACGGTTTTTCCCGCGCAAGCCCGCGAAATCGGGATGGTCGGTCCGGCGGCACGCGCCTGTGGCCTGGTGCGTGATGTGCGTTACGATCATCCGGCGGGCTGGCACCGTTTTGCCCAGGCTCCGGTCGCCGTGTGGCCCGGCGGCGATGTCTTCGCCCGTGCTCGCGTGCGCTCGCTGGAAATTCAACGCTCGGGTCAATATCTGCTTGAGCAACTGGCCGCCCCGGCTGAGGGCGAATTGTTCAGCGAATTAACACCGCCCGCGCCGGACACGCTGGCCGTGTCGCTTGTCGAAGGCTGGCGCGGTGAAGTCTGCCACGTCGCGTTGACGGATGCCGCCGGCCGCTTTCGTCGCTACAAAATCATTGATCCATCGTTTCACAACTGGACCGGCCTGGCGCTGGCTCTGCGCGGCACGGCCATCTCGGATTTTCCGATTTGCAACAAGAGCTTCAACCTGTCCTATTGCGGCTTTGATTTATGATGCCGCCCCAAAACCATGTTCGTCATTGATACCATCGCCCATCGTTTGAAGCGCGGCTACGAAACCATGGCTTATCCCCAAGGTCCGGCCCCCGCGCTGCCGGACCGCCACGGCGGCGCGCTGAAATTGAATGCCGCCAAATGCGCCGAAGGCTGCGCCGCATGCGTGCCGGTGTGTCCGACCCGGGCCATCGTTCGCGAACCAGGAAAACCGGTGGCGCTGGATTTGGGCAAATGTATCTTTTGCGCCGCCTGTGTTGAAGTTTGTCCGACCCACGCGATCACGCAGACAAACGATCATCGCATGGCCGTGCGCCGGCGCGACGATCTCGTGCTGGGCGAATCTGGAAAGGAACAGTTGCGTCTCGCTGCCGCGCTCGATGAAAAACTTCGCAAACTGTTTGGTCGTTCGCTGCGCTTGCGCCAGGTGAGCGCTGGCGGCTGCAACGCGTGCGAAGCCGACACCAATGTGCTGGGCACGATCGGCTGGGATTTGGGCCGGTTTGGAATTCAGTTCGTCGCGTCGCCCCGTCACGCGGACGGACTGCTCATCACCGGCCCGGTCAGTCACAACATGGAGCTGGCGTTGAAAAAAACCTACGACGCCGTGGCGGCGCCGAAGATCGTCATTGCGGTCGGCGCGTGCGCAATTGCGGGCGGACCGTTCATCGGTCATCCGCAAGTGCTCAATGGCGCGGGTTCTGTCGTGCCGGTGGACTTGTTCGTGCCGGGCTGCCCGCCGCATCCGTTGACGATTCTGGACGGCCTGCTGCGGCTGCTGGGCCGCCTGGAAAAGAAGTGACGTTTTTTTCCTGCGCTGCAAGATTTGCCGGAGAAATTCCGGAAACGTGCAGGCGCAATGTCTGTCACCGGAGACCACCCGGAATATTCCGGGAAAAAAACGCGGGAAATTTGCTTGATCGGACAACCAAGAAAAAATTAAATTGTGTGTTGACAGGTAAGTCGTCGTTTCATAGTTTATCCGGCGTAGCAAGTCCGTAAAAAGTCAAAACAGCCGATTGCCCCTCGAATTTTCAAGGAAAACGAGCGAGGGGATTGGTTTTTTGTCGTTTTGCGCTTTGCTGCCAGGCTGGACTATGATCCGAGTGCGCCCATGTAGCTCAGTTGGTAGAGCACGTCCTTGGTAAGGACGAGGTCATCAGTTCAATCCTGATCATGGGCTCCATTAAAAAACGAAACGAGCAACGAACGAAACATTAACGCAGGAGAATAAAATGGCTAAAGAGCAATTTCAAAGAACGAAACCGCACGTCAACGTCGGCACGATTGGTCACGTTGACCACGGCA
>CAZIFP010000051.1:0-14066 GCA_964538105.1 uncultured Bifidobacteriaceae bacterium | reverse complement strand
TTCGTTTTCATGGCCTAAATATGCCATGAGCCTAATTATATGTCAAGTGCATAATCCAACAGAATTTTGATCATACTTCGAATTGATGGACAACGGTCCGGATTGTGCTGATTGAAAGGATGCTGGAAAATTGCAAATAGTTTTTACTCCGCTGATTTCTTTAGCTGGACGATTAGCCAGCCTTGTAACATAATCGTAACAATCGCGTCGCGTTGCAGTAACCTGAATGTTTCACACTGATTTTGCCTTTTTGATCAATAATCATGAAAAAGCACACAAAACAAAATTATGCCGCCAGAGTTGCCCTGTTTGCAGGGGCGACGGCCTTGATGTCGCTCGCCAACCAATCTCATGCGCAATCATCGGACGCGTTAATTGATAAATTGGTGGACAAGGGGATTCTGACGACCAAGGAGGCACAGGAGTTGCGCGAAGAATCGGACCAGGATTTTACCACGGCGTTCCAGGCCAAGACTGGGATGCCGGATTGGGTGACAGCTTACAAGATCAGCGGCAGTTTTCGTGGACGTTTTGAGGAATATACGAGTCCAAATCCTAATTTTGTAGAACGCACGCGCCTGCGTTACCGATTGCTGGCTGGTGTGACGATTTCGATGCAAGGAAATCTAGAAACGGGTTTCCAACTTGCTTCGGGAGATCCGGTGGGATCTTTTGGTGGCAATCCAAACTCCCAAAGCAGCACATTTCAGAACAATTTTTCGGGAAAGTCGGTCTACATCAATCAGGCTTATGGCAAGTGGACACCGGTGAACAATGATGGATGGCAACTCTCCACGACCGTTGGCAAGATGGAAAACCCATTCCAAGTTACTTGGATGGTGTTCGACCCGGATTTGACACCGGAAGGGGCAGCATTACAGAGCAGTTTTGCAATCAACGATCAACATTCACTGTCATTCACCGGGGCGGCGTTTGTGTTGGATGAAGAAGCAAATTCCGTCCAAGACCCGGCGCTTTTTGGTGGCCAGATGATCTGGAATGCAAACTGGACGCAAAGATTCAGCACTTCACTTGGCCTCGCTGGATTTGCGATCACCTCGGAGCAAAACCTAACGGCTGCCAATCCCGCCAATGTGCCTTACGTCAACCAAGGCAATACGCGCGTCTTTATCGTCAATCCAAATAACAACAGCGCCAGCACTTATCAACTGGTGAACAATTACACGCCCATCATCGTGGATGCCAGCGCGACCTACAAGCTGGACACCTTCCCACTTTATTTGGGAGCATTTCCCATAAAAGTTTCAGGCGAATACATGATAAATCCTGGCGTGCTTCAGAATAACAGCAATAATCAAGGAATATGGGCTGGCATTATGTTTGGCAAATCCGGCACAAAAGGAACTTGGGATATTTCCTACCGTTATGAATATCTGGAGGCCGATGCCTGGTATGACGCGATGGTAGATGACGATAACGTGGCTTATTATCAAAATGCCCCCAACGGCGCACCGGCGGGCAGCGGCGTAGGCATGGTTGGTGGAACCAATATTAAAGGTCATTTGATTCAGGCCAATTACTCGATCTCCGATGCCTTGACTTTTACTTTCACCTGCTACATCAATCAGCTAATTTCCCCGAGTCTGAACGCCCCGTCGTCAATTGGTTCCTTAGTAGGCGGCGAACCGCAAAGCAATGCCCTCCATGTGATGGCCGACCTGAAGTGGAAATTCTAATCAGCGCTTTATTGCCTTATTATTCACTCCGCACCATCGGAGAACTGTTCCCTCGCATAACGGGATGGCTAAAATGGATGTCAGGCATTTCAAAGAACATTTGTTCTTTGTGTGTTGCCATTCTGTTTACACTAGTTATCACAATGTTTTTTAAGCCAAACAAAAGTATTGCTGCGGCTGACCTAGGACAGCAAATCCCAATCTTTGATGATGGCACCGACATTCGAGTGCCAGTAACAGTTTTTGGCGAGACACGATATTTTCTACTGGATACGGGTTTTACAGTGTCGGCCATGGATCGCCAATATAAGCCACAATTGGGCGAAGCTGTTAGTCAATATCGTGTCAGCACCCCGCTCGATGCCAATGAGGCGATGCCAATTTATCTTTGTCCAGAAATAACCATCGGAGGAAGGCAGGCGGAATTAGATAAAATTTCCTGTTTGGATTTAACCCTGGCTAGGTTAATCAGCGGACAGCCTTGTGATGGTGTTCTGGGAATGGATTTTTTCGCAAAGAATGTCGTCTCCATTGATTTCGACAAAAAAGTCCTTTCAATGTCAGCCAAAGTGCCTGCAACGGTCGAAGGTTCTTCAATCGTGATTCCACTGACCCCCCTTTTTCAACATTACGCAGTCGAGGTTTTGATCAACAAAACAAAGAATTTAGACCTGTTGATTGACACGGGAGACAACAGCTCTGTCTCCCTGAACTCTAAAGACTGGCAGGACGTGTTTTCAAACGATCAAACGAATGTGTTTACTGCAACCATTGCCGGCATCAATAATCAAGTGGTTCAAAGCAAAATTGGACGTATCGAGCTGTTTGCGATTCAAGGCCGTGGCTACACCAATCTTCATGCCGCCTTCATCCGCAACCTTTCCGATCCCTCCCATCTTGGACTTAACTTTTTCAGACGCCACAAAGTGACATTCGATTTCGCCAATCAAAAACTTTATCTCCAGCCCGGCCGGCAATTCGCCATGGTGGACAAAGAAGACATGAGCGGCCTCCATCTGCTCAGGCGAGACGGCGAAACTTTCGTGTATTCGGTTGACAACAACAGCCCCGCTTTTGCTGCGGGAATCGGAGCAAATGATGTGATAATGTCGGTTGATGGACGAGTTGCGTCTTCTATGACGATGAATGAAATCCGCAATGTCCTGCAATCCAAAGACGGGGAGAAAATTAATTTTGAAATCAGACGGGGAGAAAACAGGTTGCAATTTGGAATTATCCTAAAGAAGAAAATTTGATCCGACTATCATACAAAGAGATTTTTCGGGACAAGAAAAGCATATTGATAAAGTGGCCGATTGCTCTAATTCGTGGATGTGCTTTTCCAACCCACTGGTCGTCCGTCCGGTAAATACACCAATTCATTGGTTGGAGTGTTAGACGGAGCTTTCCAATGAGTTCCCAGATGAACTTCCGTGATTTCTCCGGGTTGGATGGTTACTGGCACCAATACCGCATTATACCTCTCGGATTGTGCCAGTATCTTGTAGTGGCCTGCATGTATTTCCAAAAGCGTCGCCGATTCATCCATGTCAACAATATGGTTGGGGACGTATTTCAGCAGTTTTCCGTCCTGGGTGTAGATCCTGTAACCGGTATGCGGGTAGTAGTAAGAAGTATCTCCATCGGGAACAATATCCGTGGCCGTATAGACTCGCAGCCACCCCTGGCCCGTCGAAACAAAAGTTGGCGGTTTGGATTTGGCAAAGGCGGGGCCGACGGGATCGAGTGCGACCGGAGTTAAAGCGCAACCAGCCAGCAACGGGATGATTGTTGCCCCAATCAAAACTATATTTTTAGCATTCATGATGCAACCTAGCACCCCATCATTAAAATACTCTGAATGCCAGATTAAAATGCTGTCCGAGAATTGTCGCAAAGCGGTCTTAATGAAGCACACCGGTCTGGTATTCCAGATTGGCCTGTTGAATCAGAACATTGTAGCGCGCGTTGGCGGTGGCGATTTGCGCCGAGGTCAGGCTCAATTGCGCCTGGCTCAGTTCCACGATGGAACTGCTGCCGATTTTGTAACGCGCCTGGGCCAGGTCGTAAGCCTCGGCGGCATTCTGAACGAGTTCTTCCGTTGTGTGCAGTTGGACCAGCGCATTGTTCACATCCGACCAGGCGATATGGACGTCCCGCACAATATTGTCCTCCAGCGCACGCACCAGTTCGCTGTCCGCCTGTGCCTGCAATTCCGCCGCGTGCTGGCGTGCCGTGTAATATCCGCCCGCAAACAACGGCATGCTCAATTGGATTCCGCCGGCCGCGTAATTGTCGGGCAAATGACTGTCATGGTTAGGCGAGGCGCCGGCCACGCCCATGGCGGAAACGGTCGGCAGCCGCGAATCACGCTCCGATTTTGCGAACCGCTGCGCGGCGTCATGTTCGTTTCGCAAGCTTAACAATTCCGGCCGTTCCGCCAGAGCGGTCTCCACCAGTTGGGAAACATCGTTCGTGTTGGCCGGGATCAATGGCGGGGACTCGACGAGCTGAAACGGACGCGGGTTGCGGTAGCCCAGCGCCGTGGAGAGCGAGGTCATCGCATCGTCCAAGTCGTTTTGCGCCTTTTGCAGCAGCAGTTCGCTTTCCTGAACGGCGACGCGCGCAAAACTCACGTCCAGTTCCGACTTGAGCTTGTTGGACGCGAGCAGGCTCACCTGATCGAGCAGCAGCTGCCGGGTTTCCACCGTTTGCTGCGCAACGTGCAAAACGGCCTGCGCCCCCAGCGTGCCGAAATAGCTGACGTTCACCCGCAGCAAAACCTGTTCGCGCGTCGCGTTGGCGTTTTGATTTTCCGCCTGTGCCTTGAACCTGGAACTGGCCGTGAGGTTGGCGGTGCGCCCGAAATCGGTGATGAGCTGGCTGACCGCCAGGCCGCCGGCGTCGCGGTCATAAACGCTCGGATTGTTCAAGCCGCCGGCCATGATGCGCGTGCCTTCTTCGTTCGCGCCGACGGCGTTCGCGTAAAGATTGGCGTTCGGATAATATCCGGCGCGCGTTTCTTTCTCCACTTCCTGCGCGGCAAGCGCAAGATAATTGGCGGATGCGATCTGCGGATGATTTTGCAGCGCCAGTTTCGTCGCGTCGGCGAGCGTCAAAAAGGACGGCGCGGCGGTTGTTCCGTCCGCAAAAATGTTGCCGCCCAAAACGCAAAGGGTTAGAGCCAACAGGATTTGTTTCATTTGGGAATTTTTAATGCTGATTTGTCCCCGTGGCAACCGGGGAATTTTTCATGCCTGTCTCATTCCGGCGATAAAGAATAAAATACGCGCACGGCACGATGAACACGGTCAGAACGACTGAAACGGCCAGGCCGCCGATGATGGCGCGGGCCAGCGGCGCGTAAGCTTCGCTGCCGGTGCCAAGTTTCAGGGCCATTGGTATCAGGCCGAACAACGTTGCGAGCGATGTCATCAGCACCGGACGCAGACGCACGCGGCACGCGAGCGAAACGGCTTCGCGCAAGGGCCGGCCTTCCGCGCGCAGCCGGTTGGTGAATTCGACGATGAGAATGCTGTTGGACACGACGATGCCGACCATCATGACCACGCCCATCAGCGACATGATGTTGAGCGTGGTTCCGGTGGCAAAAAGAATTATCAGCACGCCGGTCAATCCAGTTGGCACGGCGAGCAAAATCAGCAGCGGATCGAGAAACGATTTAAATTGCGCGACCAGAATTAAATAAACCAGCACGGTCGCCAGAATCAAGCCGAGGCCGAAGCTGCGGAAGGAAACCTGCATGGCGTGCGCCGAACCGCGCACCACGATGCGGACGTTGGACGGCAGTTTCAAATCGGCTACAATTTTCTGCACGCCGCTCAAAACTTTTCCGAGGTCTTCGCCGGTGGGCGCGACATAAATATCCATCACGCGCAAAAGCTGGTAATGATCCACCTCGGTCGGCGAATTGCGATGGCTGAAATGGCTGACAGTATCGAGCCGCGTCGGCAACGGCGAATTCGCGCCGCGCAGCGGGATGGACGAGAGGTCGGCAAAATTTTTCACGGAACCTTCGGGATATTGGACGGTAAGGAAATAATCGTTGCCGCTTCGCGGGTCCACCCAGTAGCTCGGCGCGATCATCTGGTCGGAAGTCAGCGCGGTGATGACGTCGCCGACAACTTCCTTTTCGTTCAGGCCAAGCTCGGCGGTGCGCAGCCGGTCAATGTCCAGTTGCAGCGCCGGATAATCCACGTCCTGCGGGATGAGCACGTCGCTGACGCCCGGCAGCGCCTGGACTTGCTTGGCAATGTCCACCGCGATTTTGTGCGTGTTCTCCATGTTGTTGCCGGTGACTTGAATGTCCAGCGGCGCGGGCATGCCGAGATTCAAAATCGCGTCCACCAGCCCGCCGGTCTGGAAATAGGCGGCGACCTGCGGCATCTCTTTTTTCAGCCGCGCTCGCACCAAATCCATGTATTGAAAGCTGCTCAACCGGTGGCCGGCATTCAGCCCCACTTGCACGAATGCCGTGTGCGGGCCGGAATTCGGCGTGTAAATCGAGGAGAAGCCCGCCGTGACGCCGATATTGGAAACGATGATTTTCAAATCGTTGGTGGACACGGTTTCGCGGACAATTTGTTCCACCTGCCGCACCAGTTTGTCGGTGAGTTCGATGCGCGTGCCGGTGGGCGCCTTGAGATTGATGACAAACTGGCTGGGATCGGTGCGCGGAAAATACGCCTCGCCGATGAACGGATACAGCCCGAAGCTCAAAATGAAAATGCCCGTGATGCCCAGCACCGTTGCCAGCGGACGGACCAGCGCCAGGTTCAGCACGCCTTCGTAGCGGTCGAGCATGAGATTGAACCGGTGATTGAACCAAATATTAAAGCGTTGCAGCCAGCCATGCGGTTTCTTCTGGCCAAGTTCGGAATGCCCGACTTCCTTGTGTTCCTGATGGCCGCGAATCAGCTTGGCGCAAAACAACGGCACCACCGTCATCGCGACCAGATACGAGGCGAACAGCGAAAGAATCACTGACAGCGCGAGGGCCATGAAAAGAAATTTGCTGACGCCGTAAAGAAACGTGACCGGGAAAAAAACCACGACCGTGGCCAGCGTCGCCGCGAGCACCGGCAGCGCAACTTCGCGGCCGCCGCGCTCGGCGGCAACTTCGGGTGCTTCGCCCATTTCCATGTGCCGGAAAATGTTTTCCAGCACGACGACGGAATTGTCAATCAGCCGCGAGAAGGCCAGCGCCAATCCGCCAAGAATCATGGCGTTAACGGTGCTGTTGCCCATGGACAAGGCGATGAATGCGGCGAGCGCGGAAAGCGGGATCGAAAGAAACACCGCGACGGTGGCTCGCACGCTGCCGAGGAAAACCAAAATCATCACGCCGGTCAGCACGAGGCCGATCAAGCCTTCGTGAATCAGATTTTCAATGGCGTTGCGGACGAAAACAGACTGGTCGAAGACCACATTCGTGACGAGCTGCTTGGGCACGTCGAATAAATGTGTAATCGCCGCCTTGATGCCGTCCACGACGGCGATGGTGTTCGCGTCGCCGCCCTGTTTCATCACCGGCAGATAGACGGACGGCTGGCCGTCCACGCGCACGACGTTGTATTGGATTTCCGAACCGTCTTCCGCGTGGCCCACATCGCCGACGAGCACGGAAGCGTTACCGATGGTTTTCAAAGGCACCTGGTCAATGTCCTTCATGTCGTTGATCTGGCTGTTGACGTAAAGATTGTAATCGTAAGGCCCGATCTTCACGTCGCCGGCGGGCAGGATGAGATTCGCCTCGTTCACCGTGCGCACGACATCCATGACGCTCAACTGATGCGCTTCAAGCTTGAGCGGATCCACGTAAACCATGATCTGCCGGTAGCGACCGCCAAACGGCTGCGGCACGGACGCGCCTGGCACGTTGGCCACTTGATTGCGCACGTCATACTGGCCGACGTCGCGGAGCTTCGCCTCGTTCAGGCCTTCGCCTTTCAAGGTGATCAGGCATACCGGCAGGCTCGACGCGTCAAATTGCAAAACTACCGGCGGCAAAGTTCCCGGCGGCAGCTTGCGCAAATCGGCCATCGCCAGGTTCGCAATGCTGGTGACGGCGGAGTCGGCGTTGAAACCCGGTTGAAAATAAACTTTGATCAGGCTCACGCCCGGCAGCGAACGCGATTCGATGTGGTCTACGCCGCTGGCCAGCGTGAAGAACCGCTCAAACCGTCCGGTGATGTCCGTTTCAATTTGCTCCGGTGGCATGCCGTTAAAAAACGTCGCGACAACGACGACGGGAATCTTGATCGGTGGAAACAAGTCCACCGGCATCCGCACCAGGCTCGTCACGCCGACCACGCAGGTGATGAGGCAGATGACAATGATGAGATAGGGCAGACGGATGGCAAAGCGCGACATGACAATGAAATGAGTTTAGGAACGCGCTTTGGCGATGGCGGCGCGCAGTTTTTCAACCGAGAAATCCTTCGACTGGCAGAACGTAATCAACTCTTGTTCCCGCGCGACGATTTCCGCCGCCGCCAGGGGAATCTTTGCGGCAATGTCGGACGGAATGGTTTGCACCCCGTGCAAATCGCCGTGGAGCAAATCGCCGGATTGCATTTTCAGTCCGCCGATTTCGACCGGCGTGCCGAACTCCACAATATGAACGTAGGCGTGCGAGACGGAAATGCTGCCGGCAAAGAGTTGAAAGCCGAGCTTTTCCGCCGACGGCAGATCGCGCACCGCACCATTCGTGACCGCGCCCACACAGCCAAGCGCGCGCAGAATGTTGATGTGAACCGCGCCCAGCAATGAACCGAGGCCGACCGTTGTAGCAATGTCCTGCAGCACCACCACGCGCGGCGAGGGCAGTGAAAGAATATAATCCCACCAGTCGGTGCGGTCAGGATAATCCCGCTCGGCGGTGGGCGGCGCGGAACCGCGCACCTTGACGGTGGCCGCGTAGCCCAGCATCGGACTTAAATGTGGAAACTGGCAATGCACCGAGTTGTCGGTAAAGCCTTCATTGCGCAACCGCGTGTGAAAAGTTTCGATGGCGTTGGCCAGCGTGCAGGCGTCGAGCCGGCGCAGAATTTCCAATTGTTCTGAAGTTAAAATGGCATTCATGAATTCAAAAAAAGTCCCGCGTCAGCCAAGCCTTTCCGGTGGGGTGTAGTGCCCAAATAAAGCGAGCCTTCCTTTGTGTCACATCCATCCGCTTTTTCGGCCGCTTGAAAGCGATTGATGGGACGAAGCACACACGGTCATTGAATGGTTTGATTTCAATTTTCATCGCGCATGGAAAGTTGGATGAGCTTGGGTTCGACTTTTTGGCCGGCCTGAAATCCCGCGCGGTTGCCGATGACCACCAGGTCGCCTTCTTGCAGACCGTTCAGAACTTCATATTTGTCCGGCGTTTCCAAACCGAGTTTGACTTCGCGTTCCTCGATCTGATTGTCGTGGTTGACGACATAAACCGTATGAGTTTTTTCACCGCCCACCGCCTCGGTGGGAACGGCCAGCGCCTGCTCGTGCTTTTCAACGTTCAAGACCACGGTGGCATACATGCCCGGAATCAGTTCCAGATCGGCATTGGGCACTTCAATTTCCGTGATCATCGTGCGGGTGCTGTCATCCACCTCGTGGGTGAAACGGGAAATTTTGCCGGTGAACGTCCTGCCGTTGAGGGAATCCACGCGCACTTCAACCGAATCCCCAACTTTGACGTCCTTGGCGTAATCCACCGTGACGGGAAAATCGAGCCGCAGCCGGTAGTTGTCCGAGACGCGCACGATTGGCTTGCCCTGGGCGTCAATGAGCGTGCCCGGGTCGGCGTAGCGATAGGTGATGACGCCGTCAAACGGTGCGGTGATCTGCGTATAACTGACCATGGTTTGATATTTTTCAACGTTGGCTTTGGCGGCGGCGATGGCGGCGGTTGCGGTCAGGGCATTGGCCTGCGCCGTGTCGAGGTCTTGCTGGGCCACCAGATTGGGATGGTCTTGGTTGACCGAGTTCAACCGGGTATAAATCAAGTTCGCATTGGTGTAATCCGCCTGCGCTTTTTGCTCGGCGGCCTGGGCGTTGTCCAGTTCGGCCTGCAATTCCGGCACCTCGATCGTCGCCAGAAGCTGGCCGGCCTTGACCTTGTCGCCAAAGTCCACGTTCATTTTGCCGACATAGCCGGTGACTTTGGCGGGCAACGCGACTTCAACATAGGGGCGAAATTCCGCCGCAATCGTCACCTGCTTGAACAGATCCTCGCGCGTCACTTTCGCGACGCCCGCCGTCGGCATCGTCGCCTGTTCAGTGGTTTCGGGAGCTTGCGCCCGCGCGCGATGCGCCAGCCAAAACCCGCCCAGGCCGAGGACGATGGCGGCGGCCAGAATTTTAAAGCGGTTGTCGAAAAGGGATTTTGTAATGTTGAATGTCATGCGTGGGTGAAATTTTAATTTCTGAATAAAGGCAGGCGAACGCGAAAACAACTGCCGCCGCCGACGGTGCTTTGCACTTCCACTTCTGCGCCGTGCGCGGTGCAGATGGATTTGACGATGGAAAGTCCCAGGCCGGCGCTTTCAGATTCGGCGGAGCGCGATTCGTCCACACGGTAAAATCGCTCAAAGATATGCGGCAGCGCGTCCGGTGGAATGCCAATGCCGTTGTCTTCCACTTCCAGGACGGCGTGGCCGTTGACGCCGAGCACGCGTAAGTGAATCGAACCCCTGGCTGGCGTGTATTTAATGGCGTTGTCGAGCAGGTTCACGACCACTTGTTTCAACCGGACGCGGTTGCCTTTCACCGGTGCGGGTTCGCTGGCGTCGCAGGAAATGGAAATGCCCTTATCCTCGGCCAACAGGTTCATTTGCTCGACGGTGGTTTTGGCGAGTTCGGTCAAATCGAAACGCGTCCACTCGGTCTGCGCTTCACCTGTGTCGAGGCGCGAGAGCGTGAACAGTTGCTCCACGATTTTGCCCAGATGCACAACCTCCTCCAACATGCTGCCGGCGCGGTCGCGCAATTCTGAATCAAGTCGTGTGTCATCGGCGAAACTTTCCAGTTCTCCGCGCAGAATCGTGAGCGGCGTGCGCAAATCATGCGAAGCATCGGCAACAAACCGTTTTGAATTTTGAAAAGCGTCGTCCAACCGCGTGATCATGCGGTTGAGCGAGATAGACAGCCGTTCCAGTTCATCACCGGTGTGAGCGACGGGCAGCCGTTCGCTCAGATTGAACTGCGTAATCCGTTCGGCGGCGCGAGTGATTTGTTCCACTGGCGTCAAAGCCCGTCTCACCAGCAAATAACCACCGGCGGTGATGATGATGACTGCCACAGGCAAACCGAGGGCGAGCTGCAAAAACAGGTGGTCCAACATCGTTTCCACCGGACTGAGCAGCGCGCCGGATTCCACCAGGTAATCCGGATTGCCGGACGATTTGAAATTCAGCCCCGCGATGAGCAGCGTGTCGCCGCCCGACAATTTCAACTTGCGCGAAAACTCCATTGCCGGCGACGGTGGGAAAATGGGAATTTCCGCCGGGTCAAAACTGCCGTCCTTGGGCGGGCCGGAGATATAAATCAAGGTGCCATCGGCGCGCGTGATACGGATGAAGCGGTCGTTGATTTCCGGCTCATACCAGTCTTTCGTCTGGCTGGCCACGGCCGCCTCGCCGGTTTGTTTGACATGCACGAGCAGGGTGTTGCCGATCTGGCGGGTGCGGCGGAACTGGGACTGGCGCAGGTCATTCTCCAAAAAATGCCGCAAATCAAGATACAACAACGCGCACAGCAGCACAAAAATCACGGCAAGCAGACCGGCATACCAGGCCACCAAGCGGAAGCTGATGGAGCGTGTGTTCATGCCTGTGTCCCGTCATTCAAGCTGTAGCCGACACCGCGCACCGTGTGGAGCAGTTTGACGGGGAACGCGTCGTCCACCTTCTGCCGCAAATGCCGCACATAGACGTCCACGATGTTGGTCAGCCCCTCGAAACTTTGATCCCAAACGTGTTCAATGATCATGGTGCGGGAAAAAACCCGGTTCGGCTGCGACGCCAGATATTCCAGCAGCGAATATTCCTTGGCGGTGAGTTCGATTTTCCTTCCCGCTCGTTTCACGACCTGCGAAAGCCGGTCAATTTCCAGATCGGCCACCCGCATGACGCTGGAACGGTTGACCGGCCCGCGCCGCAACAGCGCCTTCACGCGCAGCAGCAGTTCGGCGAAGGCAAACGGCTTGGTGAGATAGTCGTCCGCCCCGGTTTCAAAATTTTTGATTTTATCGGCCATCGCGTCGCGCGCCGTCAGGATCAGGACCGGCACCAGCGAATGTTTGCGCCGGACTTTTTCGAGAATCTCCGTGCCGGTCAAGCCGGGCAGCATCAGGTCCAGGATGATAAGGTCGTAATTGTAAGTATCGGCGGCCTCCCAGCCGCTTTGGCCGTCGTGGTGAACATCCACGGCAAAACGCTCCGCCTTGAGGCCGCGCGCAATGATGTCGGCCACTTTCTTTTCGTCTTCCACAATCAGGATTCGCATACGCTGTTTCTTTGACAGATAACTTAACCAGATGTTGATTAAAAGAACGTTAAAGACAGATTAAATTTCGTTCAGAAACTTCCCGCCCCGTATCCGGGTCTAAATTTAATTCTGTTTTCATGGAGCCTTAATCTTCAAATGGTCAATTCATTTAGACGGATAAATAGTTCCTAAGTGGCGGATGCGTCAAACGTCACTGGACAAAAGCCATAACTGAAATTGTCGAATTATGAAAAAGCATCTCAAGTCAAAAGCGGCGTTCACGCTCATCGAACTGCTCGTCGTCATCGCCATCATCGCCATTCTGGCGGCCATGCTCCTGCCGGCGCTCGCCGCCGCCAAGCGCAAGGCGCAGCGCATCAACTGCGTCAACAACCTCAAGGAAATCGGCCTGGCTT
Source organism: uncultured Bifidobacteriaceae bacterium (assembly GCA_964538105.1). Taxonomy (GTDB): domain Bacteria; phylum Verrucomicrobiota; class Verrucomicrobiia; order Limisphaerales; family UBA11358; genus UBA11358. Next base: position 1,459 of record CAZIFP010000051.1, on the reverse strand, counting down.
TCAATGAATGGGAAGGTGACAACAACGACCAATACCCCATGGCCGTCAGCACGTCACAAGGCGGGGCGCAGCAATTGGTGGGGAGTTCGGCCAACACGGCGCCCTACGGCGGATTCGTGGCGGCGTATTTGTGCATGTCCAATGAGTTGAGCACGCCCAAGCTGCTGATTTGCAGCTCGGATGGCAGCCGTTCGAGCGTGGCCACAAATTTCCCGCAAATTTTTCAGTCACTTTGGACTACTGCGGCAATCCCCACTCCAATCATGACGAGCCCCAATGGTTACGCGGCCAGTTTTACCAGCTACTTCCTGTGTGGCGACGCGGCGGAAGCCTATCCGCAGATGATTCTCGACGGCGACCGCAATTTGGGGAATATCGGAAATGGCGGGGCCGGTTCGCTGATCTCCGGACAAACTTCCGGCTACATTAATTTTGGAACCAACAATATTGTCGCCGCCTCCCCAGGAAATGGCACGACGGAAATTTTTCCCTGGGGCTGGTCCTCCAGCGATTTGCATCAAAAGTCGGGGAATCTTGGTATTGCCGACGGCAGCGTCCAACAGGCGACATGTTCTAGTTTGATGACATCCTTGCTGAACGCCACCAACGGAACGGCAGCGTCAAATCCGGTCTATGACATCCCATAGTGATATGAAGGCAACACGAGATAAAAGTGCAGACAACCGGGTTGCGCTGTTCCCGCGTTGTTCCGGTAAAGATTCAATTTTAATCGGCCATTCATGCGGATTTAATTATCCGATGGTCAATTCATCATGGACTGAAAATATTCGGGAGCGGCGAAGAGGTCCCGCAGTTGATGGAAGCTTCCGAATTAAATGAATGCACTTATGGCCAGATCAATCAAACAACAGAACGAGAAAGATATATTGGGAATGATATCGTTCGCCACAAGCCTGCCCTGTCGCGAGGTTGAATCCAAATCTGTCGCGGATGGCAGAGGGCTGCACGCGCCCGGCGCCCTTGAACTTGCGCACGACACTTTCGACACTCCCAACCCGGTCGTGGAGGTTCGGCCATGACCGCGCAATACAAAATTGAAGTGCTTGGTGGCGGCCAAGCGCGCCGGTCTGCGCGGCTTGACCCGTCAGCGGCGGGATGGCGGTCTGATTCTGCTTCCGGCAACCCGATTCCGGGAGGCCAGGTGCAGAACGAATTCACTGTTGAGGAACACCTTCTGGTTCAGCGGCAAATTGAGGAGCGTGCACACCGGATCTGGTCGGCCAATGGTTTCGCCTCGGAAAACCCGCTGGAAGACTGGCTCAAGGCTGAAGACGAGGTGCTGACGGAGTTTGCCCGGACCCGGATGCAGTCTCGTCGGCTGCGGTTGGCTCCCCGGCATCAACTGGACAAACCAGGGAATTTCCAAATAAAAAAATAAGCAATCAAAATGAAAACAAGTCACAAATGGAAGGAAAGCATCAAGGAAAGGAATTTTTTT
>CAZIFP010000050.1:0-14070 GCA_964538105.1 uncultured Bifidobacteriaceae bacterium | reverse complement strand
TTCGAGCTGATCGTCGCCAGCACCGTCCCGTCATACGCCTTGCTGTTCGCGCTCAGGCCTGAAACCACCGCCACGCTGGCAGTAAGTATGGTGAAAGTCTGGTATACATAGGGTGCAGGTTGATAATTGGCATTGCCAGCCTGAGACGCCTGAACTGTGACTGTGCCGACGCCATTGATGGTGATGGTATTGCCAGACATAGTGGCCGGACCGGAAACAACACTGAAGGCCACCGGCAATCCCGAAGATGCCGTAGCACTAATGGTCAACGGTGGGTTACCATAAGTTGTCTCTGGCAGCGGGCTGAAATTGATGGTTTGTCCAGCAAGGTTGGTTTGCAGGACAGTCAACACAACATCATCCCCGCTGCCACCTGAATAGGTTATACCCCACCAAATGCCCGAGCTGAAGAAGCTGGAATTCTGCGGCAGGCCTGCAAACGCGCCGCTGACAGCCGCCGTTCCGTTATTGTTGATAATGGTAATGGTTGAACCGACGGGCAAGTTTGTGTTTGCGAGGATCTGGAGAGTTCCAGCCAGAGTTATAGCTCCGCTGCCGCTGCCAAGATTGACCTGCGAGTATTGAGTTCCGGGAACCGTGCCATTTACCACAATTTGAAGCGTGGCATTAGCAGCGAGATTATAGTCTCCGTCAACCTGCATAATGCCTGGCGATGCGCCCGGAGCATCGATGCCGCTGTCAACGGTCAGGTCGCTGTTGATAGTGCCGGTGCCGGTGAGAATCCCACCTTCAACAAAGACCGGTCCATTCAGGCTACTATGGATCACAAGTGTTCCGTTACTAACGGTAGTGGGCCCGGTGTATGTGGATCCGGCCCCAATGGTCAGCGTTCCTGTGCCGGTTTTGGTCAGCCCAAGTCCGGCGCTGGTCTGACCGATGGCAGTTGTCATTGTGGCCGGCACATTCACATTAATTGTGGTGTTACTGGCTAATGTTACCGCTCCGTTAAAGGACAAGGCACCAGTGCCACCGGCAAGCTGCCCAAGGGTAATATTTCCCCCGAGATTGAACGGCAAATTGAGCGTCCGAGATGTTCCATCCTCGCCGGCGAAGGTGCCGCCATTGAGATTGACAATCCCCGAACCGCCACCCTTGCTCGCCCCTTTCTGGATCGCGCCAAATAGAAGCGCCCCTCCGGCGAGTGTCAGCGTGCCGTTAGCCGTGCATCCACTAACGGCAGAATCTGAGAGGGTCACAGTGCCGGCTGTGATGATAGCGCCGGTGTTAGTAAGTGACCCGCCGGCCGTCATGCCGGTTGCACTGCCGGACCGAACCTGGGCGATTGTGATTGTATCAGCATTCACCGAACCGGTGCCCAAAACCATGCTGCCTGTGACATTGTCGCCAATCGTACTGGCAATCAGCAACGAGGACAGCAAAAGGTCCACCGAGCCGGCACTGAAATCAGCGGTGCCCTGATCCGTGGTTCCATTGCCCAGTTGCGCCGAGGGATTTCCATAAGCGATATTCATCACCGATTGACTAGAACCGCCGGCGTAGCCACGAAGCGTCAATGTGGGGTTGTTGAGTGCGGGCGCAAACTGCATAATTCCCCAACCACTCCGTTGATAACCGATGTTCACGGTGTTTGCATTAAGCGTGTTGACAAGACCTAAATTCAATGAACTACCGGCGAAGAGATTCAAGTAGCTGGAGGTTTCCAGACAGGCTCCGACGAGGATGCGGCCGGCGGTGATGATGTTATCAGCGGCCAGCGTCACATCGCCACGGGTGTTGTAACCCGACGGAGAGCCGATCAAAACATCCCTCACATTCGCCTGAAATTGCGCCAATCCTGACAAGTCCAATTCTCCTCCGATGGGTTTGTTAGACGAGGCAAGGCCAACTTCAGAGCGCACTTTGAAATCCGCGTTGGTATTATCGAGCGACAGCAGTCCGCCGCCGGTAATGGCCACATAAGTTACGGCATAGTCACTTACCTGCCCAACCTCGAACGTATTGCCGTTGTAACTGCCCGTCACCACGAGGCTGACACCGGGATCAATCTGTAGCGTGTGGGCCATGATGGCCGGTGCGGAGGTTGAGTTGGCAAACAGCAACGAACTGATGGCCAGATTGGATGCAACTTCGCTGGTTGCTGCTCCCCGGGTCGCAACGGCACCAATATTGTTGAAGGAAAGCATGCCGCCTGAAATGCTATTCGAAACCGGACTCCAGTTATCATTCGTGCCCGGACTCCAATCAGCCGCCGTGGTCCATAGCTTGTCGTCGCCACCACCCGTCCAACCAATCGCGGGTGGAATCGCCGCGAAGTTTTGATTTAGAAAGCGCGCCGCATCATCCACCCAGCCACTATACCAGCGATGAAGGTAATCCGGACGCAGCCAGTAGGTATTTGAAATAGAAAAAGAATTGAGTTCGTTACGGATGTAAACGGTGCCACTGGTAGTATGATCGGGACTGTCGTTGATCATGTTAAGCATACCAAAGCGATTGGTGCCAAGACTTAGGGCGATTACATTATTGGAGATGTTCGAATTGATCTGATAATACCAATAGTTATTGGTGGTGCCGAAAACCGTGTCGTCGGAGGCCAAGGTGTAATAAAGCCAGCCCCCGATGCTGGTGTCGGTCAGCGGTGAATCCCATGGCACAATACCATCGAATAACTGCGGGTAGCGAACCCCAAGACTACAGGCGCCCCAGCCCGACTTGCTGAAACCCGCCAACACCCGGTGTGGATGGCCGCTCGTCCAGGCAGGCTGTGGGAAGAGTGCTTCCACCAGCGGGAACGCCTGCAGAAAGTAGCTTTCCTGTTGAACGGCTGGATTCATCGGATTATTGGCATACCAAGGTGTTTGTGAAATGTTAAACCCAGGACAGATAACAATGGCATTATAGCGGTTGGCGAGATCAATGCGGAGTGCTTCTTGGATATTATCGCCATACTGTCCCTGCCCGGCTCCGGCACTCGTGGTCGCGGTGCTCTCACCTCCAACAGGCAAAAGATAAAGATACTGCAGGGGCATGTTGGTTGGTGTGTTGGGAACAATGATCCGCCAGTCACAGGCTACATTGCCTTGATAAGACGAAGTCACGGGAACGTGCAGAACACCACGGCTGTCATTAGTCGGAGTGCCAATTGTAATGGTCTGGGCAAGACAATTCCCCGCCGGACTAACGACAAGCAAAACCGCCACCCGCAAAAACAAATTCAATATTGCCATTTAATCATTGCAGATCAACGCCACTGGCTGAGGCAGAAGAATTTCAATTTAGGTTTCCTCCCAGGCAACGCAATCATCACTTCAGCACCGGTCCAACTTCCTGATATTGAGCTGAAGGCTCTCCGTGATTTATACTTGGCAGGGATAGACGCACGCTCCACCGCAAAACGGCATACCACTCGCGAAACGAACCACGCCAGCGCTGGCAGCGACCCCGCAATGCTTGGATGGGGAAAAGGAACACCAGCAGCCCCAGTCGGACGACCGCCGACAGGAACATCGCACAGCGGTAACCCAGGCCGTAAATGTCGCCGCGCGTCTTACGCAGGAACCGCCAGATGGATTCCCGCATCATGATGCAGGAGAAATCGCTAGCGGCCTGCTTGGAACTGCTCCCGCCAAAATGTATGATGGTGGCTTCGGCGAGGTAGTAATTCTTCAGTCCTGATTTCCGGGTATTATAGCAAAGATCAAGGTCTTCAGTATACATGAAATAGTCCTCACTAAAACAGCCGACCCTGATATAAACATCCCGGCGGAGCATCATGCAGGCTCCGGAAATACCTTGGACTTCGTCTGCCATGGCATGGGGTTGATGATAAAGCGGAGCCATGCCCCAAAGTTCCCACCAGGGAAATAATCTTTGCAGGAATTCGAACGTCAGAACCTGATTGATGATGGTGGGGAATGATTGGATACAACTTGTCTGCAGCGTGCCGTCGGCGTTGAGCAATCTGGCTCCGACAACACCGGCCGATGGCAATTCAGATGCCGCCTTGTGCAATTGCTGGATTGCTGAACCTACAATCTCCGTATCCGGGTTCAAAAACAACAAGGTGGTTCCGCGCGACAACTTGAAGGCGAGGTTGTTTGCCCGGGCAAAACCAAGGTTTTCGTGACTCTGGACATAACTCACTTCGGGATGATGCTCGCGCAACATCCGGTCACATCCGTCAAACGAGGCGTTGTCAATAACGATGATTTCATATGTCAACCCAATGGGCTGTCGCCGAATTGAATCAACACAGCGGCGCACAAACTCCGCAGAATTCCAATTCACGATGATGATCGAGAGATCCAAAGGTGTCTGTATTTTCACTTGGATGGAGTAAATGGTAAAAGGCGATCCCGCCCCTCGGTTAGCAAGCGTCGAGCAATGGCGATGACTGGTGTTCGTCCCGCTCCAATTTGAGACCAAACTGGCAAGGGAGACTGCGCCGTGATCAAAATCTTGCGGTTCGCGTTCTTCGGCAACGAAACAGTCTCGCCAATCCGCGCCTTGACAACATTGCCGTTTAAGCCGGTTATATCCCAATCCGTTTGGATTCCCGCTTCAATGACCAATTGACTGGCCTGATCCGGCACCTGAAGAACAAGTTTCCGGCCCAAAGGCTTCACCTTGAACATATCGCCCTCCAGACGCCATTGGTAGTTCATCCGACTAATATCCGTCATATTTGACCAGGTAACAGGGCCAAGGGAATTAATGAATTCCGCCAGGTCGTCAAGTAATTCAATTCCGTTTTTCAAATCCTGGTGATGCCCCCTAAACACCATGGGCTGACCGAGAAATGCTGCCAGCAGAATAGCATTCTTAACATTACCGGACAATCCCCATCGAGGCAAAACCGGACATCCCTGAACCAGTTCGGATGGGAAGAATCCCACATGCCTTGTCCACGATTTTCCCTGGTTATGTGCGCGCAAGGAGCCATGCGAGATACATGCCGCTTCAAAACCGCACCCCGGCAATTCCGCCAACATTTCTTCCGAACAGGCTCCGTGCGGAGGCACCATCACCCGGGAGACTGGCAATCCGGCTTTGCTTTCGAGGTGTTCAATCCTATGCACCGCCTGTCTCAATAAATTTACGCGCGCCGACGGCGCGTAGTCTTGAGCCAGTTCATGTTTAATGTGGTCGTTACCATGAACCACCAACGATAGCTGACGGGAATTGTTTCGGAACATCCGTGCCGTCGCTTCGTGAGTAAACCAGGCATCAAGTGGAATGGTGGCAAAGACGACATGATAATTCTTTCTGGCCGCATGGTCGGCCAGCTTCCGAAAATCGACAAATCCATAACGTGGCCAATGCAGATTGGGATCATCGAATATAAAGCATGACCTTGACGGCGGATCTTCATAAGCCGTCTGCCGACATATTACACGAAGCCAATTGATCAAAGGCAGCATTTCTATAAAACGCTGCTCGTTCAAAACTTCCTTGAGGGCGGTGTCCGGTTCGAAATTGGGCAGATCAAAGGCGGATTCGTAGTGTTTGACGCCGAAGGTTTCTGTTACCACCCAAACCGGCCCCGTCTCGCATGTGGCTAACACCGTTGCGTCGCCTCGCAATGACAACGGCTTCGGTTGCGCCGCCACCTTTGCCTCTAGTGATCTCCCGCGAAAAGGAAAAGGGACATCCGGGTCGTCGGTAAAGTTAATGGCAACTTCAAATAATTTTCCGTCCGTCGGTGTTTCCTTTGGTCGCGGGATTCTAAAAACGCCCGGACACCCTGAACGCCGGGTTCGCACCGGATTGCCGGCCGTTTCAATTTCTGCAGCCGTTTCCGGCATGACTTCACGGCCAAAACTAAATTTGACCGGGAACAAGTGTTCCAGAATGGGAACCAGCTTTGACCACGAAACGGCCTCGGCTCGTTCGTGAACATGGATTGGGTAAAGGAGTGGCAAGCGCTGTCCTCAAATCGTAGCTGGCACCGGTTTCGCCTAGCTCCAAAGACTTTTCCTGCCCAACAACCGATTTATCTGTTGCTGGCGGAAATAACTGATTAAGGGTTTATCCTCAACTTGAGGGATTTTTTTCACATATCCTTTACAAAAGCCAAACAAAAGCCCGCAGCCGCCCACGAGATAGGGCTTCTCCCCCATGCGCTTCATTGCTTTCAACAGCATAAACAACGGGTGGTAGCCAGCGATATAATTGGCCATGCCTGATTTAACACGGTCGTTCCAGGCTCCGTAGGCGGCCCCGGTGGGACGGTGGTGGTGGACGTTGATCCCGGCAAGGGTTCGGGTCTTCCAGCCAAGCATATTTGCTTTGACTTCGTCCAACGTGTCCCACCCGGGCGCATGGATCAAACCTCCGATTGCTCGCCAGCAGTCACCCCGGTAAATTTTAGTAGCTCCCCGGACATGAAACGCAGGGTCGTTTTTCGCCTCCGCACGCAGTGCCCCGTTAATTTCGGCGCAAATGGTCCCGCCGGCAATCCCCAGTTTTTGATCCTCGTCAAAGCGGGCAAAGCATTTTTCAAAATAATCCGGACCAAATGACAGGTCGCCATCGAGCTTGACGAGATAATCCCAAGACATGTTGTCAATCAAACGATACCCCTCATAAAAGGCTTCAACTACACCCCCACCGGCCTTGCGAAACCCGCGGTCCGAGCGGTTGACAACCTGAATACAAGTGTTCGACTGCGCTGCTTCTTCCGCAATGCGTCTGGTTAGGTCGGTTGAGCCATCGTTCACGATGATCCAATGCGTCGGTCTGACGGTTTGCGCCATCAATGATTTAATCGTGGCGGGCAAATATTTTTCTTCGTTCCGCACCGGGCTAATGACTGCATATTTCATGGCTGGCTTTATCCGGCTTTCAAAATACTTACTCTGGAGTGTAATCAGTCGCCTCTAAGAAGGAGTTGCCCGTTCCGTTTCAGGCTGCGGTATAACCGGTTCAGTTCTGGAATGCCGCAATTTCAAATAGTTATACGCCAGCAACAAGTTTTTGCTCACCACGCTCCATTGCAAATCCCGCTCGACCCGCTCGCGACCAAAGTCACCCATTTTTTGACGCAACACAGGGTCGTCCATGAGCATTGCGGTTGCCCTCGCAAATTCGAGTTCGTCGTTTGCGGGAACAAACACCGCCGCCTTTTGGGCCGAGTAGCGAGTCTCCTTCAGGTCAAAGGAAACGATCGGTTTGCCACAAGCCATGTATTCCATGATTTTAATCCAAGTCGAAACATCATTGAGCGGGCTGGACGGATCTGGATCCATGCAAATATCCGCCGCCGCGAGATTTTCCTCCAAATCCTTGTCCGGGATGTATCCAGTCAATTCCACATGGTCGTCCAGTCCCAATTCAGAAGCAAGGTTGCGTAAATCCTGCAACGAATCACCGCTGCCCATGATCACACAGTAAAAGTCTTCACGTTTAAGATCGTGACGCAGAAGCTTCAACGAACGCAGCAGATAATCAACTCCGTCTTGGGGATTCAAACTGCCAATATAGCAAAGAATCGTTTTGCCTTTCTGCCGCAACCGCTCGCTGGGCGAGGCTACCTGCATCCGTTTATGATTGGGGCCGTTGCGCACCACGAATATGGTTTCCGGCTTTCTCGCCCCGCGCTCAATGTGAAATTGTTTATAAGAGTCGTTAGTGGCAATGGTCACATCCGCCAGCCTCAAGTTACACCACTCCACCCGCTGCAGAATGCGCGCCAGCAGATCCCGGGGCGCACCGTATCGCGAGCGATATAATTCGGGGCAAAGATCGTGATGGTCAAAAACATATTTTTTCCGGAAAAGTTTATATGGCAGGGCAACCATGAAAAGCGTATCCGGCGGATTATGTGCATGAATAACGTCAAATCCATGTTTCAAACCCACATAGAGGCTCATGGCAAAACAAGCACTTGTAAAATATACATATTCAATTACATACCCAAGCAGGGACTTGAGTTTCAACCAGAGCCGCTCCAACCAACCGGGGTTGGGGGACGGGGTTTTCTCAAAAAGCTCAAGGCGCGGCAAACGATAGACCTGAATGCCATCCACCACTTCGGACCGAAGCTGCGCAGGTTTGCGCAACGCCACCACCGTGACGGCATAGCCCGCCGCCGCCAGTGCATCAGCCTCATTTTTTACCCGCGTGTCCTGAGGAAACGCATTTTCAACGAACATCAATATCTTACCAGCAGATACCTTCATAATTCAAAAGACTCCCATCCAACTCCGAAACAATTCTCACGAGATCAATTACGATTTGATCCTCTTTAAGCTTCTTGATGGCTTCTGCAAACTGATGTCCCTTCTTTGATACAATTACCACCTCGCTGTCTCCCAGCACCTCATCAATCGAGGACATCATCAACGATGAAATATGGGGGATGGTTTGCTCAATATACCTGCGATTGGCACCAAATAGTTTTGCGAACGAAACTTCCTCGTCATAAATTCTGACTTTATATCCCTTGCCGATCAACATTTCAATCAGGGTAACAATGGGACTTTCGCGCAAATCGTCCGTTCCCGCCTTGAAACTAAGCCCCAAAATTCCGACATGCGACTTTCCTGCCTTTCGAACCATGTTAAAGGCGATGTCCACCTGTTTTCGATTGCTTTCAAGAAGCGAATCCAGCATCGGCATATCAACATCCATCTGCCTGGCTTTATGCAGAATCGCCCGCAGATCCTTGGGGAGGCATGACCCGCCAAAGGCAAAGCCCGGTTTCATATAATAAGACGAAAGGTTCAATTTATTATCCCGGCAAAGGATCTGCATGACGCGATGACTATCCACGCCGATTCGCTTGCCCAGATTGCCAATTTCATTTGCAAAACAGACTTTGGTAGCATGGAATGCATTGCAGGCGTATTTGATCATCTCCGCCTCCATCAAGCTGGTTTTTTCCACCGGGGCTTTCAATCCAGCATACAGCTCGGAAGTCAGTGCATGTGCGCGAGCATCACTTGCCCCAATAACGGTAAATGGCGGATCGGCAAAATCATGGACAGCGGTTGTTTCGCGCATGAATTCCGGATTCATACAGACGCCAAAATCCCGGCCACACTTTTTGCCGGATTGTTCCTCAATGAGTGGAATTATGACTTGTTCCACCGTCCCAGGAAGCACTGTGCTGCGAATGTTGATGACAACATAGTCCGGAGCATTTTTGAGCAGTTTGCTGATTTCCCCCAACACCCTTAACATCTGTGCCAGGCCAAGACTGCCATTCTCATTACTCGGCGTGCCGACACAGACCAGAACCATATCCCCCAACGAATCAATCCGACTGGCAGCGCAGAGTTTTCCCGACCTGATACCGGACTGGATCAATTCTTCCAGGCCCGGTTCGATAATAGGACTTCGACCGGCATTGACCAATGAAATCTTAGTCTCATCAATATCAACACCGGTGACCTCATGTCCATGGTCTGCAAGACAGGCAGCAGTCACACAGCCAACATAACCCATTCCGAAAACAGCAATTTTCATGAATAAATGATTTGTTTAAGCGTTAGATTTAATTCCTCAACCATAATCAGCGTGTAAATTAGAGCGTTGTTGAAATTATTTTTCCTGGATTAAGAACGTAAAGATGGACGAAATACCACCTGTCCCGGCCTCAATTTGAATGACTGGGTTTAAAAATGGAAACAGGCAAGGCCAGTGCTAGCCATCATTCAAATATTCTTGATGCAATTGCAGCGGAATATAGTTCTTGGTTTTGTTGAGGACCGTGCTGACGTTGGCCTTGGATTCACCTAAAAGCTTGGTCACCTGTTTAACGACGTCTTGATTGGTTTTTCCGGATTCGATGACGAGCATCACCATGTCCATAAGGCCGGAAAGCCGGGCCGTGGCCGTGGTTTGGGTGACGGGCGGCATGTCAAAAATAATATAGTCGTATTGGCTGGCCTTGAGTTTTGGCATTAAAGCCGAGAGCTTCTTGGGCAGGTTGGCCGGCAACATGTCACCGTTGGCCTGTTCGACGGTAGTGTAAAGGTTCGCTTTGACAAGCCCGCCTCTTTTTTCGTTTTCAAGAACTTCATCCAGACTATAACCCAGCTCGCCCTTGTAAAATTGCTGGGCCGCCCCTCTTTCGCCGCTGATGTTTACGAGTAAAACGTTACCGTCGCCGGTCTCGGAAAGCGTGGCGGCCAGCCCGGCGGCAATGCTGCTGACGCCCGAGCCATGGTCGCAGCTTGTCACGGCCACCAGCTTGGGATTATGAGTCACATTTCTGACTTCAAAATAGACGATCAGCCGGTCGCGCAGGCCCTCATAGAAACGTCGCAGCGGATGTTCCTGATCCCATGGGGCAATACTTCTGCTGCTGTCAACGGAAGGGTGCCCGTCAACTGGCTTTGCGGATGAGTTGCCCAGCAGCAACCGGCCGCCGCCAACAAGCCGATGGCGTTTCCCTGAACCGATATCGGCCACAGCCGGGATGGAAATAAACACCGGCAGCCTGAGTTTGATTTCGATGTCCGATGGACGCTTCACAGAGCGGTCCAGAAGCAACTCCATCACAAAGGCCAGCCCCAGACCGGCGGCAATGCCGCTCACCGCCAACATGCCTAATTTTTTCTTGAATTTTGTGGACCAGCCCTTCACCGGCGGTGTCGGCGACTGGATGATGCTGATGTTTGATGCCTTGCCTTCGTTTAACGCCTCGTCAATGTGGGTGCGTTCCAGATGATCGGTAAAGTATTTCAGGTTGGCTTCGGCCGATTCCTTCTTCTGTTGCAATTCAGAAATGGTGGCTTCCACCCGTTCAAAATTGGTCGCCTCATTCCAGACCTGGTTCAATTGCGAATGCAGGAATTCAATTTTGGTTTTCAACGCCACGATTTGCGCGGTATTGTTTGGCGGATTGTCGGCCATGTCCGCAGGCTCCTGGGACGGTTTCTGCTGGGGAATGTCCAAGGTCGCAAATTCGGGATATTTTTCCTCCAACTGATTCCTGGATTTTTGCGCATCAGCAATCTGGCTGCGCACATCCTTGACCAGCACGTTCTCCTCCGTGAATCCCTGTTGCGTCAAGTAATCGTCCTCCTTTTTGTTGAGGATGGCCAAACGCTCGCAAATCCTCCGATAGGCGTCGTATTGCTCGGCGGGAATCTTCGCCACAGGCTCGCCGTTCGTCTGCGTTATCGAAGAAGTCAATATCTTCACCGCAGCCTGTTTTTCCGCCAGATCTTCCTCGGCGTCGGAGATTTGACCGCGCAATTTTGTGATTTGGTCGGAATAGGCCTCTTTTGCATCGTCGGTGGCAATCACGCCAATTTCACTTTGCGCCTGCTGGATTTGCTTTTCGGTCTCGACCAGTTCGCTGCGCAACCGTGCGGTTTCATTCGTCAAAAAGTCTCCGTAAACACCGCCGCCACCCCGTATCTTGTAGTGTTTGACGAAGTAGCCATCAATGATTTCATTCAAGGCGGTCTGGGCAATTTCCTTGTCAGGATGCTGGAAGGTGAGGTGAATCACGCTGCTGCCAGGTGTCGCCTCCACGCTCAATCCACTTTTAATATAATAGGCCGCAACATTAGTGTCCGTGCCGCCGCCAAAACCAGCCAATATTTTTTCGGGGGTCATGGCTTGAACCACCTGTTGGGCCAAGTCCAGACTTTGCAGAATTTCGATTTCAGTGGTGATGATGTTCACACTCGGATCCATCATCGGTCTAGCATCTTCCCCCGGCACGCTAATTGGCTTCGCCTCCAACACGCTCAACGAAAGATCCGCCGCGGATTTATATTGTTGCGGTTTGATCAGGCACACTGCCAGCGCCGCCAGTATTCCCGCCAAGGAAAAGCTGATGATCAGCCATTTCCTCCGGAACAGGACGTAGTAAATGTCCGCCACCGACATTCCCGATTGCGGCGCGTCTGGTTTTTTATCACTCATCGAGGCAAACTAATTCGACATCCGAAACGGGAAATAATTCAATGGACCGGCTTCCGCGACGGGATGATCCGGGCCGGATTGCCTGCCACCACCGCGCCCGGCGGCACGTCTTTCGTCACCACGCTGCCGGCACCCACGAGCGCGTTCTCACCGATGGTTATGCCGCACAAGAGTGTGGCACCCGAGCCGATGGACGCGCCGCGCTTGACCAGCGTCGGAATACATTTCCAATCGGCTTCCGTCTGCAGACTGCCATCCGCAGCCGTGGAACGGGGAAAGCGGTCGTTGGTGAACGTGACATTGTGGCCGATGAAAACCTCATCTTCCAAGGTCACGCCTTCGCAGATGAACGTGTGGCTGGAAACCTTGCAACGGTTGCCAATTTTTGAACCTTTCTGGATTTCGACGAAGGTTCCAATCTTCACGTCATCGCCGATTTCACAACCGTAAATGTTGGTGAAGTCGTAAATGCGGACGTTTTTTCCCAACTTTACGTCCGGCGCAATCCGTTGATACATCTGATGCGGGCCGCTCACGACTGGCTGCCGTTCGCGCCGATTTTCACCTGAATCTTCCGGCCGTTCGCGCTGGAACGATTGGTTCCCTTCGCGCCGGCGACGGACACTTTTTTGGCCGATACGCGAGGAATGGTTACTTCCAATTCCGGCGGCGGCGTCCAACCGCTTCCGTTCATTGGGACTGAAAAGTCAACCGGTGCACCACCCTGCTTCAAGGATTCCGAGGAAGCCTCCAAAATACGAACCAGTTCCAAGCCTTTGCTACCATCGCTCAACGGTGTTGTGCCCTGTTTGATGCAATCCAGAAAATGCTGACACTCGGTTTTGAGCGGTTCTTCCTGTTTGATATAGGGCGCATAGACATCGCCGTAATGATAAGCGTAATGAAATTCCGCAAACGTGTCATAATGCGGCGGACATTCCACGCGGGCGTCGAAGACGCGGATTTTTTCCAGCGTGGCTACGTCGTCATAAACAATCATGCGCTTGCTGCCGACAATCGTCATCTCTCGCACCTTGCGCGGATCCAGCCAACTGCTGTGAATGATGGCCGTCCGTTTGCCTGGATAGCTCAAGCACATGGTCGTCACGTCTTCGATGCCGGGTGTGATGTGCGCGCTGCCCCGGCAATTCACCGTGACCGGCTGCTCGCCAATGATGTGCTGGACGATGGAAATATCGTGCGGAGCCAGATCCCAGGCGACATTGATGTCCTTTTGGAAAAGGCCAAGGTTCAAACGACGGGCGGAAATGTAACGGATTTCCCCGAGGTCGCCTTTGGCGATGATCTCCTTGATTTTTCTGACCGCCGGTGAATACAGAAATGTGTGGCCGGTCATCAACACCAGCCCTTTTTTCCGGGCGATTTCGACCAGCTCCTCGCATTCGCGCGCGGAAGCGGCCATGGGTTTTTCAATGAAGGTGTGCTTGCCCGCCAGCAAGCTCGCCTTGGCCAGTGGAAAATGGGTTCTGACGGCGGTGGCAATGACCACCGCATCCAGATTGATGCCGTTGAGCATGTGATTGTAATCAGGCGAGCCTTCAACTTCAGGATACAACGCCCGGAGATGCGACAGGCGCTTCTCGCTGAGGTCGCACATCATTTTCAAGTCGCAATCAGGCAACGATCTGAAATTGCGAATCAAGTTCGGCCCCCAATAGCCACACCCGACAACCCCGATTTTTATTTGTTTTGCCATATGTTTCCTTATTGAATTCCCAGCTTCCGCCGGTGTTCCGTGTCTGTTGCTGCACTCACTACTTGTATCAAAGTGGCTTTTTGTAAACAACACTCATCTTCTGACTGGTTTGACATGATTACCTTTGTTGAAATCGAGCGGCCGACCGATTTGTTTTTCATCCGCGATTCCCACACTTGAATCAGCAGCGTCGGAATGGTCATCAAAATAATTTTCAAATCCAGCCACAAGGTCTTGCTGCGCGCATACCGGATGTCCAATTGAATCATCTCGGTGAAGGTCGTACGGTTTTTCCCGCTGACCTGCCAAAGACCGGTCAATCCCGGCACCGTGTTGAACCGTTCCCGCTGCCAAGGCAGGTATTTCTCATACTCGTAGGAAACGCACGGGCGCGGCCCGACCAGGCTCATTTCTCCGCGGATAATATTGATGAGCTGCGGCAATTCATCCAATCCCGACGACCGCAACAACCGGCCAAACCGAATAAT
>CAZIFP010000049.1:0-14135 GCA_964538105.1 uncultured Bifidobacteriaceae bacterium | reverse complement strand
GCGTTGAGCACCTCGATGAAGCGGCTCATGTGCGTGCCTTTGAATTCCTTCGGCAGATCCACGAACATGCCAATGGTGGCGACGGTGTTTTGCACGCTGCGCGCCTTGTCGCGCACCTGGATGGGGAAGCGCAACCCGCGCACGCCGACCTTGTCAATGCGCAACTCGCGCGTGTCACGCTCGCTCTGCTTGTCGTCCAGTTTCAACAGCGGTTTCTTGCCGGTTCGAGACATGGTGGGAAGGTAGCAGCTTTGTGGAAATTGGCAAAGCGTTCCCCGTGAGCCTCAACGCGCGGTGGTGAACGACTTGAAAATCAGCGTGAAGGCCCAGGGCTTTTGCGGGATGCCGCTGCCGGTATTGTCATCGTTTTTTCTGTCGGGCTTGCCGGTGTCACGGTTGCTCGCCCAAAACGAAAGGCTGCAGACCCACGGCTGCGCGTCCGCCCATTGCTTCAGTCGCTTCGCATCATCCACCGTGAAAACTTCCCCGCGCTTATCATTTTGGCCGATCATCGGCGTCAGACCGATCTGGATGGCGGGATCAATTTTCTGGCATTGTTCGAGCGCCTTGAGAGCGCTGGCGATGGCCACATCGCTCATTTTTTTGCCCCGTGAAAAATGCGCGCCGAAATCCATTGTCATCACGTTGACGGAATAAACCTTCACGCCCTTGGCTTTTGCGTCGGCCAGCAGGCTCTGCGATTCGTTGGAAATGCCGTTGGGATCAACCGGCAAAGTGTAGGAAACGATCAGCCTCGGATTTTTCGCCTGCAGCCGGGCGAGCACGGCGTTGCGCCGCCGGTTGGCGTCCGTCTCGGACAACGATTTTCCTTCAATGTCAAAATCCAGCCACGTCAGTTTGTAGCGGTCAATGATGGACTGGTATTTTGCCTCGAGCGCCGCTGCATTCGTCTCGGCGATCGCCAGCTCCGTTCCCGCTTCGCCGCCGAAAGAAACGATCACATCGCCGCCGCGACTGCGGATGGCATTGATCTGGCCGGCATAAAGATTTTGCTCCGTCGGCCAGCGCCCGTCCCACGCCGGATTGTTTTGCTTGTCCGCAATGACGAAGGCGATGGTGTAAAATTTCTGGCCGCACGCGTCATCGCACTGAGTGAGCTGGAAATTGTCATCCGCGCCAATATACATATACGGCGCGAAAACCCTGGCCGGCCAGCCGGCGGCGGACGAGGTGACGACCGATCCCGCAACCAGAAGTGCAAACAGGAATTTCACGGCTTCTTCTTACGCGACGAAACTTGGCTCGACAAGCCAAACTGAAAGATTAGCCTCGAATGAAAATTAACTTCGCGTGACTCCAACTGACACATACGAAAAACAAATCGTGGAAATGCTGCGCGAATTGGGAATTTCTGAAAAATACCGCAATCGCAAACCTTTTCCCGAAGCCGCGGAACTTGTTTTGATTGGCCCTGACATTTACGGACGCGAACAAAGGCTCGCGCCCAATGCCGCTGCCGCGTGGGAAAAAATGAAAACAGCAGCGGAACGCGACGGCGCGAAATTATTGCCGGTCTCCGCGTTCAGGAGCGTGGCATATCAGCGGCAAATCATTGAGCGCAAGCTCGCGGCAGGACAAAAAATGGAGGAGATTCTTCGTGTCAGCGCCGCGCCCGGTTTCAGCGAACATCACACGGGTCGGGCGGTGGATGTCACCGCTCACAACTACAAGCCGCTCACGGAAGAATTTGAAGGAACGGCGGAATTTAACTGGCTGACGCGCCGCGCAAAGGACTTCGGTTTTACCATGACGTATCCGCGCGACAATAATTTCGGAGTAATTTATGAGCCGTGGCACTGGACATTTCGTGATTCAGCTGCCTGATGGATTTAGAGTTTTGAAAATTTGCCCATTCCATGCAAGTCCGCAAAGCCACCATCGCCGACGCAAAAAGAATTGCGCAAATTCACGTTGAAACTTGGCGCGCGGCATATCGAGGGCAAATTCCAGATGCTGTTTTGGATGCTCTCGACATCAACAAGCGGACAACGCTTTGGAACAAAAATCTGGCGACGCAGCCGCATGGAGTATCGGTCGCTGAATTGAGAAAACAAATCGTTGGATTCTGCTATCTCGTTCCATCACGGGACACGGATTCAAATTCAAAGGGAATTGGAGAGCTAGTTGCGATTTATGTTCACCCGGAATTCTGGCGCAAGGGCGCGGGTAAAGCGCTTTGCCGCCAATCATTAAAAGAAGCCGGCCGGCAAAATTATGCTGCGGTCACGCTCTGGGTTTTACGCTCGAACAACTCCGCACGGAACTTTTACGAAGCGATGGGATTCTGTTTTGATGGTGCAACCAAGATTGACAGGAGTTTTCAAAATTATGAATTACACGAGGTTCGGTATCGGATTTCTGTTTAGCGTCGCGCTCTGCTCTATATCCTTCGCCAACGGAACTTTCCTCGTCGCGACTTACAACGTCGAAAATTATCTGGATCAGCCGACGGAATCCCGTCACTTCGTCAAATCCGCCGAAGCCAGGGCCAAAATCCGCGAGAGCATCAAGGCTATAAATCCTGATGTTCTCGCGCTTGAAGAAATGGGCACGACCAACGCGCTGCTGGAACTCCGCGCGTCGCTCAAGGCCGACGGACTGGATTTTCCATTCTGGGAATACGTCCAGGGATTTGACACCAATATCCACGTTGCCGTGTTGAGCCGGCTGCCGATTGTCGCGCGCCGGCCGCACACGAATGAATTTTTTCTTCTCGACGGCAAACGCTTTGTAGTCAAGCGCGGTTTTGCGGAAGTGGACATCCGGGCTGCGCCGAATTTCATCTTCACGCTCATCGCCGGGCATTTGAAATCGCATCTCACCACGCCCGAAGCCGATGAAGCCGAGGAGCGGCTCGGCGAGGCCAAGGTTTTGCGCGGCATCATTGATGCGCGCCTTGGGAAAAATCCAAACGCCAGGCTGGTTGTCCTCGGCGATTTCAACGACACAAAAGATTCCGATTCGACGAAGGAAATTCTCGGGCATGGAAAAATCCGGCTCACCGACACGCGCCCGGCCGAACGCAACGGTGACAACGCGCCCGGCGAGCCACCTTATTTCGAGCCACGCAATGTCACCTGGACCTATTTTTACGGTGTGAACGACACCTATTCGCGCATTGATTACATTTTGTTGAGTCCGACGATGAAGAATCTCTGGCGCGCAGACGAAACATTCATTCCCAAAATACCAAACTGGGGAGTTGGTTCAGATCATCGTCCCATCGTTGCGACGTTTGAGACGGATATCGGGCGGTGATTTATTTTTCCACGTCGGTCCAGATGACCAAATCGCCCAGCGCGGGCCGGCCGTCGTGCCTCCAGGTCAGCGGCGGATTTTGCATCTGGCCGGGCGGGCATATCCGCGTCGCGCCCCAGCGCGCGAGTTGGGTGGCGATTTCGTCCCATTTTTCCTCCGGCGCGGCGAGACCGACCGTTGAAATTTTTCCGCGAATGCCGTCGGCGTTTTCCAAAAGCGTTTTCAAATCCGCCACGGCTTTCACATAAATAAACCGGTTCAGGCACGACATCTGAAACCGCGCATCAGCCTCGTAAACCACCGTCCACGCGGTCGAATCCCTGCTGCACCAGTGTTGTGTCGTTTCCGGCGAGTGGGCCGCACGCACCTCGTAAATGCCGCGACGCGAGGCAATCGCCGCGGCGTGTTCCGCCGGCAGCTCGCCGCGCGGCTCGACGGCTTCGCGCCGTTCAAGTTCTTCCGCGAGCAATTGGGCGAAATGTTCCGGCGCGACTTCGCCGCCGAGCTGAATATAAATGACGTGCGGCGAGAGGCAGCCGAGTTGGTTCCAAGCAATCACGTCATCCGCCGCCGCCGCCGCGATTTTTTTTGCTCGCGAGCCGTATAAAACTTCCTGCGCCACGAACCCGAAACTCACGCGATGTCCGTAGCCGAGAAAACGGGTTTTGACCGGCAGTTGCGCGCGGATTGCTGTGAGCGTCTCTTCGTCGCCGGTTGCCGTCACGCAATCCGCTTCGGCGAAAAGCGCATTCTCCAAATCTGCATTTCCGCCGCGCCATTCGGCGATTTCCAGGCACGCGCCGAGCTTTGGGTCGGCTTCGTAAATCGAGTGCGCGAACAGGCGCGGCAAAAATGTCGCGCCGCTCGCGCACTTCACAAATTGCGCCGAACGAGTGAGCAAGCCGAACACGATGCTGGTGAGCGTCGGGTTTGGAATGTTGCCGGCGGCGATGTGAACTTGAAATTCCGGCGCGGTGACGATGGCTGATCGGTTTTGTTTCTGCTCGGCGGTGGTCGCGGTGATGGCATCGAGCCGTTTGGCATCGCCAAATTCCTGGACGAGCAGTGCGTGGAGATTTTCACGCGTGAGCTGCTTGAAAAAATTGTCGAGTCCGCGCGCCAAGGTTTCGCGCGAGAAACCGGCTTGCGCCGGGCCGAGTTCAAGCGCGAGCTTGCGGAAAGGGTTTTCCGGCTCCAGCCAGCCGTCCGCCACATCGCTCAAAACGCGGATCAAACTTTCCGTCGGGCGGTTGATCAAATAGTGCTCGCGATTCCGCTTGAGCGTCTGGCACGCCTCGGAAACCAGCGCCGGCGAGAGTGTCGCTTCCGGAGGCAGGTCGGCGAGAAAATAGTTGGGCAGGTTCATGAAATTTACGATTTACGATTTTGGATTTGCGATTTCACGCCGTCATCAGCGAACAGCCGCGCGGTTCAGCCAGTTCCGCGCGGCCGATAAGTTCAAATCCGTCGCCGCGCCGGACGGCTAGGTCTTCCGTCTGGATCGCCGCGACGGAAAATACATTCGCGAGATCGAAAATGCGAATCAAACCGGCTTCACCCTCGGCAACCTCGCGGCCGGTTTCCGGCGAGTTGATTTGGGCGCGCGCCCACGGCGGAAATTGAAAGTGACGGGTGACGGGTGACGGGTGACACGACGAGGCGGCATCTCGTGTCACTTGCCACTTGTCACCTGCCACCGCATACGCCTGTGAACTCAATTCGCTCATGCCGTATTCGCAAAAGATGTTTTCGCGCGGCACGCCAAGCCGCTCGGTGATGAGCGCGTGCAGTTCCGCCTTCGGCAGCGTGCGCGAACGGTTTTTGTAACCTCCGGTTTCCATCACGCGTGAACTGGCGGGCAATTCAAAACGTAAATTATTTTCCGCCAGATAATCCAGCAGATGCACGAAGGAAAATGCGGTGCCTAAAAGCAGTGACGAGTGACGGGTGACGGGTGACGAGTGCAGCGCCGCGAGCGCGGAGTCAACATTCAAAGTCCACACACCGTCGGCTTCAGTTTTGCCGACAAACACCGATTTCGGGGCGCCGGTTTTTTGCCGGATGGTTTCAAACATGTGGACGAGCGACGAATGCGATGCCTGTTCCGGCGGCGGCGTCAAAACCAAAAGTTCGGAATTCGGAATTCGGAATTCGGAATTCGGAAAAATGTTTTGTTGAAACCATTTCCAGAGCGACGCTTCATAAACGGCCGATGATTCGGCGCTGTGAAAATGACGGCTGGGAATTTGCGCCGTCGTGCCGCTGGAATGAAAGATGGCGGTGCGTTCGCCGGGTGCGAGGCTGGTCAGTTCCAGTTCCTTGAACGCGGCGGCTGGCACGGCGGGAATTTGCGTCCACGGTTCGACATTTTCCGGCGTCAACCTGCGCGCTTCACAGATTTTTCGATACGCGGAGTTGTGCTTGAATTGGAGCACGAACAGATTCAGCGCGAGCACACCAAAGTTTTCGTTACGAAAACCGGAATGGATGGACTCGCGCAAATGCGCGGCAAAGCGGGAAAGTTCAGTGTTCATGCGGTTTTAATTCACGGCTGGTGTTCCGCAACAGCCGGTGGTCATTCTAACCCGAAATGGATTTCCGGCAAGCGCGATTGCGGCGGGAGTTGCCGGCGGACCGGTGGGGAAATTTTGGACTATGCCATTGACCGCATCCGGATTAGTTTGCAGCATCAATTCCGAACGACCGGCTGTGCGACACTTGAATTTCAGAAAACTTTTCCCCCCGCAGGTCATCAGACATGCCGGCCTGGTGCTGGTGGCCATTGTGGCTTTGATGTTTTATGGCCCTTTGGGTTGTCCGGCCCAAGGCGCTACCGGCCGGGATATCTCGCCGCCCAAGCATGTCTTGATGTTGTTCAGCCAGGCCAGGGATTTGGCGGGAAGCATCCTGCTGGAGCAAGCCGTGCGGGAGGAAATGCAGCAGCATAGCCCGAACCGGATCGAGTTTTTGACGGAAAATCTGGATTCCATCCATTTTTCGGATCAGGCGCACTTTCGCCTGTTTGAGGATTACCTTGGCAAAAAATATGCAGGTCAGAAACTGGATTTGATTCTGGCGTTTTCTTCAAGAGACTACCGGCTGGCTGGCGAGCTGCCGGAAACGCTGTTTCCAGAAGTGCCGGTTGTGTTTGTTGCCGTCAACGAGCTGGAGGTGCCGCAGGCAATCAGCAAGCTCGGCGTCACGGGGATTGTGCAGCGGTTCAATCTCCGGGGCAACTTGGGACTGATCATGCGATTGCTACCGGACACGCGCCGCGTGGTTGTCATCGGCGGAACCTCGGAAGCTGATCGCGCGACCCTCGGACGCATTCAGGAAGCCGCGCAGTCGTTGGAGGGAATTGTTTTTGACTTCTGGACCAACCGACCCGTCGCGGAATTGCCGGCGGCGGTCAAGGCATTGTCCAATGGCACGGTGATCTTGCTGGGCACGGTTCAAACCGATGTGAGCGGCCAGCATTTTGTCATGTCACAGATTGCAGAAATGCTGGCTCCGTCGGCCGGCGTGCCGGTGTATGTTCTTGGCGGCTCGTCAATCGGCAGCGGAGCTTTGGGTGGCGTGGTGGTGGATCCTGAGGATCTGGGCGCGCGAACCGGCCGGCTGGCGCTTCGCGTGCTGGGTGGTGCCGACCCGGAAAAGTTGCCCATCGAGGTGGCGACCAAGGGAACGACGATGTTGGACTGGCGCGCATTGCGGCACTGGGGCATCAAGGATAATCGCGTGCCAGCCGACGCAGTCGTGCGTTTCCGGCCGGAGAGCTTGTGGGATGAACACAGGGATTTTATTTTAATTTCATTGGCGGTTTTTCTGGCGCAGGCGGGCTCGATCGGCGGGCTTCTGGCGCAGCGGGCACGTCGCCGCCGGGCCGAGGCGGAAATAATCAATCAGCGGACGGAACTGGCTCACGCCACCCGCGTATCAATGATGGGGCAGCTGGCATCCGCGCTGACCCATGAATTGAACCAGCCGTTGGGCGCCATTTTGCGAAATGCGGAGGCGGCGGAGATTTTTCTCCAGAACGAAAAACCGGACCTGGCTGAACTTCGCGCCATCCTGGCGGACATCCGCAAGGACGATCAGCGCGCCGGCAACGTGATTGACCGGATGCGTTCCCTGCTCAAGCGCCGCAGCCTTGAAATGAAATCGTTGGATCTCGGCGAGCTGCTGGCGGACACGATTTCGCTGGCCCAGCCGGATGCGCGTGCGCGTCAAATCAGCCTGATTTTGCAGTTGCCGGCAAAATTGCCAGCCGTCCGTGGTGACCGTGTGCATTTGCAACAAGTTTTGTTGAACTTGATTTTGAACGGAATGGACGCGATGACCGGCGCCACCGGCAACGGGCGGCTGCTGAAGGTGTGCGTGGATGCAAAAAAAGACGGGAACGTGGAGGTGGCGGTGAGTGACAACGGGGCCGGAATTCCCGCAGAAAAAGTGGAACATTTGTTTGAACCGTTTTTTACGACCAAGGCGAACGGCCTGGGCCTGGGCCTGGCCATTTCGCAGACGATTATCGGAGCGCACGGTGGAACAATCTGGGGCGGAAACAACACCGGGCGCGGGGCCGTTTTCAAATTCACGCTCCCGGCGATCAACAGTTGAGACATGAATCTAACACCCGAATCCGGCACGGTTTTCATTGTGGATGATGATGAATCTTTCCTGCGATCGGCGTCGCGATTTCTCCGGGCGGCGGGCTGTTCCGTGCAGGCATTTCAGTCCGCAAGACAATTTCTCGACGAGCTTTCGCCCGGAATGACCGGCTGCGTGCTCGCGGATTTGCAAATGCCCGGAGTCAACGGTTTGGAATTGCAGGAGGCGCTGATGAAGTCGGACAACCCGCTGCCGGTGGTTTTTCTGTCGGCGCAGGGGGACATTCCGACGACGGTGCAGGCCATGCGGCGCGGCGCTGAAGATTTTTTGACCAAGCTCAGCCCGAAGGAGAAATTGCTGGACGCCGTCGGCCGGGCGCTGGCGCGCGGCGCGCACGAGCGGAGGGAACGCGAGCGGCTGCGGGAGCTGCGCGGACGTTTCGCTGCGTTGACGCCGCGCGAGCTGGAAGTGCTGGAACACGTCGTGCGCGGCCGGATGAACAAGGTCATTGCCGAACATCTTGGCATCGCCGAACGCACTGTAAAACTGCACCGGACAAACCTGACACGGACCCTGAAGGTGCAATCGGTGGCGGAATTGACGCGACTGGTCGAGGAGGCCGGCTTGTTCAAGCCTGACCGGACGGCTTGATTCCTCAGCAAGCCGGGCAGACCGCGGGTGCGGTAAAATTTTTCTGACCGGACATGGAGGCCTGTCTTCCCTAAAGGGCAGATGTTAAAGCGACCCAGCTTGAATCATAGTATGGCGGCGCTTGAAAACTATTATTCAAAAAATGTTTTATGCGGAAGCTTCACCGTGGAGCGATGATCTCCGGCACGGCTTTATTGCTTTCGTTTTTGCCTTTTTGGCTTCCCAGTTTTTGTTTGCATCCAAGTTAAATTTGGTCGGTTGTATCATCCCGCACTGGTTGCTGCTCAATTATCTGGCTTTTCACGTTCAGTTGCCCAGGCCCTACACCATCGCGCTTCGCGTCGGCGTGATTTTGGGAATCATGGCCATATGGGGTTCAGTCCTCTATTTATTGCTTAAGCGATGATTTATGTTTCCAAAGAACGGTTTGATGAAACGGCCGACAGCTTGACCTGTCGCGGTTTTGATTTTGCAATCACCGTTGACGCCGTGGTGTTCAAGGTGCGGAATTACCTTGATAGGCCCGGAGAATTCACTGTTGTCAGCCCGAAAGCGGTCGAAAAATCCCCCCAAGTCCGGCAGCTTGTGGATTATTTGGTTTCAGTGCTTGGTGGTCAGCGAATGTTTTTTTACGACGCGCACGGAGAAGTCTGTCGGGAAGTGGATTTGCAAGCATTGGATTTTAAGGCCGGTGAAAATGCCGTCATTCAAAACCGCCGTGCAATCCAAAATGGTCACGAAACGGATGTTTCCTTTGGTCGCTTGAGGTTTTTCCCAGCCTGACTGTTACGAAGCAAAATTCTGCCACCGGTTGGCAACCGCCTTGCCATACATCTTCGAAAAATCCCCGCTTAACAATTTAGTCAACGGCCGGGACATGCCGGTTTTCCCCGCTTTTGCATGTCGAAAACATCTGGTTTCAATAAGCATTCAAGCCAATTTGTCATTACACTGACACGCAGGAGGGCGTAAAACATATACACCATCCGATTCCCATGCAGATGGGATGGGCCGGTTCGTTGTGTGAAAATGCGCGGCTGGATTAAGTGCTTGTGACATCGAGTGGACTAACCTATTGGTAATGCATGGCCTGGAATTCAATTAATACTTATCCGACTGGCTTGCAGAAGAGGCCGGCACGGGTGAGTTTGCTGGCGGGTGTCTGTGATCGTTGCCGGAGTTTGGCGTTCGGATTGGTTTTTGTGTCTATGTTGGCATGGACGGATTCGAGCCGGGCGGTTCTTTTGTGGACCGACTTGGGTGCCACGCAGGTTCATGAGACAGGGCCTGGCACCGACATTCTAGGCGGGGTTTTGCGGCGAAACGATTTATCCACTGACACGCTCTATTTCAAGTTTCACGTGGATCCGATTTCAGACGCCAGCACCGAGGAATACTTTGCGGGTTTCCAGTTGTTTGAAGGAAATCACGAACGACTGGCCGTCGGGAATGCGCTGAAAGCTTTTGCCTACAGCGCCTTTTCGCTGGGGCAAACCGGGCAGTCTAACAACCTAGCCGATTATGGGATAGATCTGAATTCATCCCGACCGGATCAGTCCGGCATTGGAACCTATTACACCTACGAACTGGTTCACTCGGGCATCGAACGCACCATTGTTTTCAAGGTTCAATACATGGCAGGCAGCAATTCCCTGGTGACGGTGTGGTTGGATCCGGACTTGCGCGCGGGTGCCACTGAAGCCAGTCAACTGCCGAGCTTGACCAAACAATTCAAGGCCAACGCATCTTTTGACCAGATCCATCTCCGCCATGGTGGTGGTGGTGGTGGCTGGATATTCAGCGAAATGGCCATTGCCACTTCATTCGACGACTTCGTGAATGGGAACGGATCAACCACTGAAACCAACCGTCCTGGCATCGGATACGCGGAAGTGCCTTTTACGTTTCGTGCGTGGCAGCGGGAGCAGGGGTTGCCCGAGAACTTTGTGCGTGCGCTGGCCCAAACCCGTGACGGCTACCTTTGGGTGGGAAGTGATGATGGGGTGAGCCGGTTTGACGGGGTGAGTTTTTTTTCCCTTGGTCTTCAGGAAGGCTTTCAAAGCGGACCGGTGAAGGTGCTTCTGGGTGACAGTCGCGGTGCGCTGTGGATTGGGAGCGTGGACGCCGGTTTGAGCTGTTGGGATCAAGGAAAGTTGAGCACATTTTCCGTGCGTGATGGTTTGCCGTCCGACTCCATCACCTCACTGGCGGAAGACAGTAGCGGGAGGTTATGGGTTGGGACGCAATCCGGCTTGGTGGTGTTGCAGGACGGACATTTGACATCGTTGGATGGCGAGGGGATTTTTTCTGGCAAATCCATCACGACGCTTTTCCGTGACCGCAAAGGCACAATGTGGGTGGGGGCTACCGGCATGGGGATCTTTACTTATCAGGGAAACAAGTTCATTCAACTTCGGGATCCGGCAATGGACAATCTGCTTCAGGATCCCCACTGCCTGCTGGTGGACCGGGATGGCCGGATCTGGATTGGAGCTGGAGATGAATTTGTCCTGTGCCGGGAGGGTGACCAATGGCGCCGTTTCGGCATGCCCCGCCATCTGGCCACACATTATATCAGTGCTTTGGCGGAAGAGCCGGATGGGACCGTCTGGGCGGGATCGGTAGGAGAAGGCTTGTTCCAGTTCAAAGCCGGCAAGCTGGTGGCTATCAATGCCAGCAGCGGATTGTCCGACAATCTTGTCGAGGCGCTCTTGATGGATCGGGAAGGAAAATTATGGGTTGGCACCCATGGAGGGCTGAATCGTATCAGTCTTAGGAACCTGTCTGTCTTGAGCCATAATGAGGGACTGGGTTACGGTTCGGTGGAAGGATTGGCGGAAGTCCAGCCCGGCATTATATGGGCTACCGTGCCGAACGAAGGTGTGTATTGCTGGGATGGCCAGAGGTTCAGGCGGCTAATGCTCAACGGCCTGTCGTGGCAGCAGAATCCGCGCGTCAGTGCGTTGTTATTGACCCGAGACGGCAGTTGCTGGGTGTCCGGCGCCGGCGGGTTGCTTCAGTTCAAAAATCCACAAGTCGCCGAAGAGCAGGGTGGAGTGCCGGCCTTGACAAATTTGAGCATCAGCGCATTGGGGCAGGATTACAAAGGCGGAGTATGGGCAGGCACGCGGGAAGGCGAGCTTTGGCATCTATTAAATGGCAAATGGCTGGCCCAGACCAATGGCCTGCGCGGTCATGCCATTACGGCAATTGTGCCTAATGCCGATGGGACTTTGTGGATCGGCACGGACGGCAACGGGTTGTATCGGCTGTCCGAAGGCGGGCATGTCCGGTATGAGAAGTTGAGCGGCTTGCCCAGCGGCTGGATCCGCACCTTATTTTTGGATGCTCAAGGAACGCTTTGGATTGGCACTGCTGGAGGTGGCTTGTGCCGTTTGCAAGGCGGAAGCATTGATACCTTTACCATGCGTGAAGGACTGCCGGATAATACGATTTCCCAGATCTTCGAAGATGACGACGGCAACCTGTGGCTGGGTGGCAACCGGGGAATCGCCCGGGTAAAAAAACGCGATTTTGACGATCTGGTGGCACATAAAATATCGGCAGTCTATCCTCTGGTTTACAGCCTTGCCGATGGCATGCTGTCCGAGGAGTGTTCGGGCGGCTTTTCTCCCGCCGGGTTGAGGAGCAAGGACGGCTTGCTATGGTTTCCGACCCTCAAAGGCATCGTGGTGATTGACCCTCATCATGCCGTGAGTTCACCTGCTCCCGCCGTGGTGCTGGAGCAGACGTTGGTTGATGGAGTGCCTGAACTCCCTGTTCTCGGCCGGGACAACGGCCGGGCAAACACCAAGCAGGAAATGGTGGAATCACCAATGAAATCTCTAAGCCTGGCCCCTGGCAAGCATGTGCTTGAATTCCGCTACACGGGCTTGAGCTTCGATACACCAGATCGTGTGCGTTTCCGCTATCGGCTGGAAGGGCTGGATCCGGACTGGGTTGAGGCGGGAACCCGGCGCGTGGCTTTTTACAGTTTTGTGCCACCTGGAACTTATCGTTTTCAAGTGGTTGCCTGCAACGGGGACGGGATTTGGAATGAAAATGGTGCCAGCCTGTCGGTTATGGTGCGCCGCCATTATTGGCAGTCATGGTGGTTTATCGGGGTGTTGTCGTTGGGAGTGGTATTCATGGTGGCGGCAAGTGTCCGGGTTGTGGAAAAGCGAAAATTGCAGCAGCACCTCAAGCGTTTGGAGCAGGAGCGGGTCTTGGAACGGGAGCGCACGCGCATCGCGCAAGACCTGCACGACATTATGGGTGCCAAATTATGTCGGATTTCCTTTTTGAGCGAGCACGCCCGGCGGTGTGATGTGGTTACGGTGGAACACCAGGAGGAGATGCGTTCCATATCCGACGATTCCCGCGAGGTGCTTCAGTCTCTCGATGAAATGGTCTGGGCCGTCAACCCGCAAAATGATACGCTCGACCATTTGCTCTCCTACATCGGGCAGTATGCCCAGGAATATTTCCGAAAAACGGGCATCGAATGTGACTTGAAGATTCCCGAATGGGTGCCTTTTCAGCCGATTTCGTCGCAGTCGCGCCACCACCTGTTTTTGGCCGTCCACGAGGCGCTCGCCAACATTCTTAAGCACTCAGGGGCCACGCGCGCTTCCATCACCATGGCCTGCCGTTCCGCCGATTTTGAAATTATCATTTCGGACAACGGCAGCGGTTTTGACCTGGCATCCAGCGAATCCGACTCACCAAGCTCCGCCGCCGGTTTTTGTAATGGTTTGGGCAACATGCGTCGGCGCATGGGAGAAATGGGCGGGCGTTGCGTGATTGAATCCCGGCCGGGGCAGGGAACGACCATCCAGTTTGTGCTTTTCTTCGATAATCCGATAAAGTAGGGATAATCAAATGATTTCTGTTTCCATCGTTGATGACGAGAAAAAGCTTTGTAAATCCATTGCGACTTTTCTGAATGGCTCCACGGGATTTCGTTGCCTCAGCATTTTTGGAAGCGCCGAAGCGGCGTTGAAACACCTGCCGACTGACAAACCCGACGTTGTCCTGATGGATATCAATATGGCGGGCATGGACGGGATTGAATGTGTGAAGCGGCTCAAGCTGCTGGCGCCGCAAATCCAGATCCTGATGCTCACGGTTTATGAGGACACCGACCAGATATTCAAGGCCCTGGCCGCGGGGGCTACGGGTTATCTCCTGAAGCGGCTTGAGCCGGAGGAATTGCTGCAGGCCATTCGGGACGTTAATTCGGGCGGTTCTCCGATGTCCAACTCCATCGCCCGTAAAGTGGTGGCTTCATTTCAGGTGGCTGATGTGGCTGGTGAGAATAAGCATCTGCTGACGTCGCGCGAACAGGCGGTGCTGGATTGTCTGGCCCAGGGTCTGGCCTACAAACAAATTGGCGACCATCTCAACATCAGCATTAACACCATCCGCACCCATCTCCGGCACATTTACGAAAAGCTCCATGTTCAGTCACGCACGGAGGCTGTCGCAAAGTATCTTCGTCTTTGATTAAAACAGGAATCGTTCGCAAACCTACGTCATTCTTGGCCGTGGCGATGAACCGTTTCGGTCCAGAATTGAATTGAATCGTCTCAAAGCAA
>CAZIFP010000048.1:0-14158 GCA_964538105.1 uncultured Bifidobacteriaceae bacterium | reverse complement strand
AATACTGGGACGCGGTGGTGTATCATCATTATCCGGCGCTGCCCACGAGCGGGGTGACGTTCGCCGATTTGATGGCGCTGGACAACTGGGAGCTGGCCAGCAACACGACGGCCCGCATGACGAATTTCCTGATACCCGACAACAATCCCGGGGTGACGTTTCTCATCTCGGAATTTGCGCCCGCGCGCGGCGACGGCGCCGGCGGGAATTATCCGCCCACGACGACGTTGTATGGCGGCATTTACGCGGCGGAATATTTGCTGCGCCTATCCACGCTGCCGCAAATGCAGTTCGTGGGGCCGTATCAATTGCTGGACGCCGCCGGCATCAACCAGACCAACACCTTCGACCAGCGCGTCGCCACCGCCTACAACGGCGGTTACACCACCAACACCGCCGGATGGCCGTTCGGTTTTTTCCTGAGCGCGCAGGTTTGCGGGTCGTCGGTGGCGGACTGGGCGTTGACGCGGTCCACGGCGCTGTATCCAACCACGGTTGGCAACAACGGCCCGACCGTTTTCGTGGACACCAACGGCAGCGCGACGATTCCGGCGGTTTATGCACAGGCCTATCAGGGTGGCAACGGCAAGCGTTACGTGGTGCTGACCAACAAAGGTTCCAACGCGGTGCCGGTGCAGATCACGCAGGATGGCGTGGTGCTGACGAATCAATTTCTGGAAACCTTCGTGACGGGCAGTGATCCGAGCGTGGTCAATGCGCCGCCGCCGAACAACAGTGTTTTCATCCAGACGATGACCGTGACCAATGTCGTGATGATTCCTGAATACAGCGTTGTGCGGCTGGAATGGACAATGTTCAGCGTGCCGCCGCCGACGCTCACGTTGAGCGTGTCCGGCCCGGCGCAAACGGTGAGCTGGTCGGGGCTGACGAACGTGACGTATTCCGTTCAGGGCGCAACGAACCTGCCGTCAACGTGGCCGACGTTGGGCAAAGTGGCGAACACCCAGACCAGCTTCGGCTTCACCAACTGGAACACCGGCCCGCAACAATTCTTTCGCGTGCTCGTGCCTTGACGAGTGACGGCGACAGCGTGGTGCATAATTTAGGATTGCCAAGAACACAGGAACGAAAAAATCACGGTTGGAGAACTTGCACGCGGTAATAGCAGGGACCGGGCAGGATAGGGGAGGGATCCATCAACGGCGGCCCGCCTGAATTGGTCGAAAGCGAAGTCCAGTTCACGAGATTGGTCGAGCATAGCAGGACGTAGCTCTTGTTGCTGTCGCAGTTCGACATCTGGATTTGGAACCCACCGTTGGTGCAAAACCCGACGGGACAGAGAACCGGCTGGGGCGGGATGGACACCAAGGGAATGGTGAAGTTATTGGTCGCAACCGGCACACCCCAGGAGGCGGTGATCAAGTTGTAATTGCCCGGAGCCAATTCGCCTAAAAGGGCGGGGGTGGTCATGTTGGCAATAAACTGGGGGCAGAGTGCGGGTTGGATTTCCTCCTGGAGATTGAAATTAAACCAGAAGTTGGTGCCATCATATGGGATCACCGGCCCCACGCTAAACACGGACTCACACTCGAAGCCCAGCAGCTCCCACTGGTATTCGGCGTAGGTGAGATTGTTGGTCGTAACCAGGCTGATTGATCCATGCCAGGTCACAGGCATCTCCCCGTTTTGCGCGTGAAGCAAGCCGGCGCACCCAAGGCTGGCGCACAAGCCCAGCAAAATGGAACCAAAAGGCTTGGAACCAGTTTTCATGAATTCCATAGTATAGAATTGGGAGGCAAAGTCAATTATAAAAACTCATTGGACTGCATAAGCTTGTCACATGCATAATGCCCGGAAACGCATTTCAGACGACGGCAACTGCTGGTTTGCCACAGGTCAGGCGGTGACCGCTTGACTTTGCCGGGGAATATCTTTAAATCCCGCCCACACCCGAGACGCGCAAAACTTAAAATCTGAATGGCATGATTTTTCAATCCCATCGGCATTAAAATGATGAAACCGCGCCAGACAGCCCGTTCGTTGCTCGCGTGGTTCGGTCTGTTGCTGGCCCCCGCCGCATTCGCGCAGACGGCCACGAATGTGTCGGTCGAATCGCTGCGCGAGGAGATGCGCCAGATGCGGTCTGATTATGAGCACCGGATGGACGCGCTGGAGCAGCAGTTGCAGGCGCTGGAAACCAATGCGTCTGCAACGAATTCGGTGGCCGCCGGCACCAACGCCGTGCCGGGTGTGCCGGAGCGCGGCCGGGCCTTTGCCGACCTTGAGTATGAGCAACACGGCCCGGAACACGAAACGGTGCTGGCCGAAACGAACAATCCCTTTCTCAAGGCGCGCCTCAGCCAGGTGTTGAACGATTATCTGGACACGGCCGGGTATTTCCGCGCGGGTTACGGGCGGGATGAGGAAGGGGGGCCGCAGCCGGCGTTTCAGGCTCCGGGTGCGTTTGCGAAGTATCGGCTGGGCAACGAGACGGAGGATTACGGCGAGCTGATGCTCGGCAAAAACTGGTATGTGCCGGACCTCTTCGCGGAGGAACCGCCGCCGCGCCCGGACGACACGCCCACGGGGCCGATTGCCCGGACGCAGATCCGGATGGCTTTTTACAATCCCTATTCCAGTTCGAGCGGCAGCGCCAGCCAGGTCTCGCTCCCGGAATCGTGGGCTTCCATCGGGAATGTTTTTGCCGCGCAGCCGTCCGTGAAATTCTGGGCGGGCAACCGGTTCTACCGGCGGCAGGACATCTGTATCGACGATTTTTTCTTCTACAACATGAGCGGGGCGGGCGGCGGGGTGGAGGATTATGAACTGGGCAACGGGAAGCTGGCGCTGGCGTGGATCGGCAACGGCGCGCAGAGCGGCGTGTATTCGTCGGACATCGCCGCGCTGCCCAGCCCGAACAACATCGCCGGGTTCAGCAAGCAAAGTGTGGATTTGAGCCTCTACGATTTTGAACTGCCGGCGGGCAAGGTCGAGCTCGGCCTGGTGTTTGCCGCCGAGAACAGCGGCAAAAACGCCAACGGCCAGGAGGCGCCCAACAGCCAGGGCGGGGCCGTCACCTTCATCCACACCTACGAGCATTTCCTGAGCGACGACGGCGTCAACAAGCTCTCGCTCCAGTTCGGCACCGGCGCCGCCAAGACCTACACCTCCGGCTACGAGACCACCACCCTGACCAACGGGACCTACATCATTTCCGATGAACCGGATTCCTGGCGTTTCCGGGCGACGGAAAGTTTTGTGTCGGACATCAATCCGCATTTTTCCATCAGCCCGGCCATCATCTATCAATACACGGATTATCGGAACATGCTGGGGGACGTTCAGTGGCTTTCGGGGGGCGTCCGTCCGGTTTATCATTTCAACGATCACTTCGACGTGGCCTTTGAGGGCGGCGTGGATCACGTGGATGATTCCGGTGCGGGGCCGTCCGGGACGCTGTATAAACTGACGTTCGCCCCGGAAGTCTCGCTGGGTAACAAGTTTTTCAGCCGTCCCATTCTGCGGGCCTATGTCACCTACGCCGCGTGGACGGACGGGTTCAAAGGCTCCGTCGGCGGCAACGACTACATGGATGCGACGGCCGGCTGGGTCTGGGGCCTGCAAATGGAAACGTGGTGGTGACGTGCGCGCCGGTCATCGGACATCTGCCAGCGCCATTTCGAACCGGTGCCGGAAATTGTTTTCAGGGGCCTTATGCCGGTTCGGTTCGGGTCCGTTTCAGGTTCACTCTGGGTCTCATGTCGCTCCATTGTCCGGGTTCAGGTGGTTTGGCCTCCTCAAAGGCTGCATTTGCGCAATCTTTGCACACGATTTGTCACCGGGCAAAGTTGGTGTAAATTGCCGCCATGAAAATTGCGGCTGAATTTCAAGGGCGACGCTGGACGGAAACGAAACCGGTCTTGGACCGGAAGCCTGCCGTTGCCGAGCCGGACGGAATTTATAACATCCCGGACGGGGATGCGTCGCTGCTCGACGCCTATTCGCAGACGGTGAGCGGCGTGGTGGAGAACGCGCGCGATGCGGTGGTGAACATCCACGTGCGCCAGCATCCGCGCGACGGCCGGAACGGCCGCGGCGAGGGCGGCGGCTCGGGCTTCATCATCACGCCGGACGGTTACATCGTCACCAACAGCCACGTGGTGCATGACGCGGCGGAAATCAAGGTGGCGCTGGCCGACGGCCGGACGTTTCCGGCCACGCTCGCGGGCGACGACCCGGACTCAGATCTGGCGGTGATCCGCATCAGCGCGCCGGAGCTGCAGCACATTTTGTTTGGCGATTCCGGCCGGTTGCGCGTCGGCCAGATTGCCGTGGCCATCGGCAGCCCGCTGGGTTTCCAGCAGACGGTCACCGCCGGGGTGGTCAGCGCGCTGGGCCGCATGATGCGCGCGCAATCCGGGCGCATGATGGAAAACATCGTGCAGACGGATGCGGCATTGAACCCCGGCAACTCCGGCGGTCCGCTGCTCAATTCGCGCGGCGAAGTCATCGGCGTGAACACGGCGATCATCCCGTCGGCGCAGGGGATTTGTTTTGCGATTGCCGGCAACACGGCGGAGTTCGTCGCGGCATGGCTCATCAAGGAGGGCCGCATCCGCCGCGCGTGGCTGGGCATCCACGGGCAGACTGCGCCGGTGCATCCGCGCATCGCGCGCCATCTCGGATTGAAGAACCCGCAGGGCGTGCTGGTGTTGAACGTGGAACCGGGCAGCCCCGCGGCCGCCGCCGGCCTGCGCGAAGGCGATGTGCTGACCGTCTTCAAAGGCAGGCCGATGAACAGCATCGAGGATTTGCAGCGGCTGCTGGTCGGCGCGGAGATTGGCGTGACGTCGGCGGTCTCGGTGGTGCGGCACAGCTTCCAGTTGCAACTGGAGGTGACGCCGCGCGAAGTGCCGGGGCGATGAGTCTGGGCGTAGTCGGTGCCGCCA
Source organism: uncultured Bifidobacteriaceae bacterium (assembly GCA_964538105.1). Lineage (GTDB taxonomy): Bacteria > Verrucomicrobiota > Verrucomicrobiia > Limisphaerales > UBA11358 > UBA11358. The sequence continues at coordinate 9,248 of CAZIFP010000048.1, read as the reverse complement.
AACCAGGGGGCCATAATATAATTTTACAATTACGCGATTAGGCGTAAGTTCAAAATATGTCACTCAACGACTACGCCGGCGGCAAAAGCAAGACCACTTTGATGCCGCATGATTTGTCCGCCTGCCGTGCCCAGGTCAGCAAAACCATCAGCGCCCTGGCTTATTGCCTGGTGGACAAACCCACCTGCAAATACGCCGAGCCGTTCAACAGCAAAACATTCTGTTTCCATCCGAAGCGCGGCGAAATCATCGCCCGGACCAATTCCGAACTGGTTTGAGTTTCCCTCACGTTTGACGTGCCTGCGGACCCCGTGCGCTTTCGCTTATGTTGTTTCATTTATTCAATCTGGAGACCGTCGCGGATTATCTGAACCTCACGCCGGCGGACATTGAACAACGCGTCAAGGACCGCGAAATTCCCTTTGAACGGCGCGGCAGCCGGCTGGTTTTCCGCAAGGCGGATATTGACGAATGGGCTTCGCAGCGCATCATGGGTTTTTCCAGCGACCGGCTGGCGGCCTATCACGAAAAATCCACGCGCCATGTGCGCAGGATTCTGCCGCACGAAACCATCCTGCCGGAAATGCTGGCCGCCGGGGCCGTGGATTCCGCCATGACTTCCCGGACCAAGGCTTCCGTCCTGCGCGACCTCGCGGTTTTGGCGGACAAAACCGGCCAGCTCAACGACCCAAAAACTTTGGTGGAAAGCCTGGAGGCGCGCGAGGGATTGTGTTCCACGGGCATGCCCGGCGGCTTCGCCGTGCCGCATCTGCGCATGCTGGAGCCTTATTTGTTTGAGACGTCATTCCTCGTGGTTGGCCGGGTGATTCAGCCGGTTCATTTTGGCGCGCCCGACGGCGAGCCGACGCAACTGTTCTTTCTGATCTGCTGCCAGGATGACCGGCTGCATCTGCACACGCTGGCCCGGCTGTGCCTGATGGCGGTGAAGACCGGGGTGCTTGATCAACTTCGCGACGCATCCGATGCTGCGGCCATGCGCGACGTGCTCATCGCCGCAGAGCAGGAGATTTTGGCCGATCCGAAGCGGGCGGTGTAAGCTCACTCCTGCGGCGGCCACTCCACTCCGGCCAATTCTTTTGGCAACTGTGTCGGATCAACCGGGCAGATGCGCGGGAGCACTCGACGTCCGTGTCCTCAAATAACCGGCGATTTACATTGCTATATGGTCGTCGGGCACCGAAGCTCCAACATGAGCAATAGCCTTCAACAACACGGATTTCGGGAAATCAACAAGCAACTCCGCTTCCGGATGATCGCCAGCGGTCTGGACTCCATCAAGATTCTGGTCACCCGCCGGTCGGGAAAATTCAAATTCAACTTCACCGGTTCGCCGGAACAAGTCGTGAAGGCGGAAGCGATTCTGGCGGCCTGGGGTTGACCTTGGGTCTCACGCTTTCGGCAGCCATTTAACGCCGGTGAGTTCCTTGGCAACTGTGCCGGGTCAAACCCTCAACCAGCCACGGAAACCCCGGCCGCCATAATAAGACTCCGCGCCGTTGTGGCCGATGAAGACACGACCGTAACGGCGATCACCATAAATCGCGCCGCCGAGTTCCCGGATCTCCGCCGGCGTCTTCACCCAGCTTGATGACTTCGTGTCGAACTCGCCCAGCTTCTGCAGCACGAAATATTCCTCTTCCGTCAAAAGCTCGATGCCCATGGCCGCGGCCAGATCCATGACGCTGTCTTTCGGTTTAAATTTCTTCCGGGAATTCAGCGCTGCCCGGTCGTAACACAGGCTGGTGCGGCCCTTGGGACTTTCCGCAGAACAATCATAAAAAACATATTCGCCCGACTTTTTATCCTGACCCACCACATCCGGTTCGCCACCGGTGCGCTCCATTTCATTGAGCGACCACAGTTTTTCGGCACCGGCTTCCAGTCGGGCCTGCACCTTGCCCCACTCAAGACCTTTGTGGCGGCTCAGGTTTTTCTCAAAGCGGGCTTTCAATGCTTGGAGCAGTTCTTCACGTTGTTTTGGGGACAACTCTTTTTTATCGTTTTTGATGGTGCTCATGGTTTCCATGCCCTTCTTCATCGCCCGCACAGACCGGCCAGTTCGCCCAGGTCAGCCGGGTTCATGTCCGAAACCAGGCAGTAGTGCAATCCGTTCGTGGCGCAGTTGATGATGGCATATCCACGACGCATTTCGGTTTCCGGTTTCATTGTGTCCGCCGCCGGCCAGACGAAGACATTGATGAAATGTTTATTGTGCCGATACACGAGCGCGGCCACGCTGCGGCCATTCAGATAATCCAGCCGCCCACCGACCAGCACAAAACCTTGCGCGGCGAAATCCTTCACGTCCGGCGCGAAATCAATTTTGCCATCGAACCACGGCTTGACCGTGTGCTGGTCGCTCGAGACGACATCGGTGAGGTGTTCCGCCTGCAACGAGCGAACATGGTTGGCGACGGCTTCGTTCAGTAATTCGTCTGGCGCGGAAATGCCGGCAGGCCGCAGGAAAATGGCCAGCAACGCAAATGCCGTCGCACCGAACGCGAGAAGTTTCCAGAGCCATTGCGGATTGAATTCTTTGCGCGGATTTTTCTCCTCGCTCAAGTCATGGACAAACTGGCGCAAATCCCTTTTCAACGAATCCGGCGCGCGAAAATTCAAATCTTCGCCCCGTAAAGCCGTGCGCAGCGATTGCAGCGATTTATTGTCCGCAGCGCAGGTGGCGCAGGTTTTCAGGTGGCGCTCCAGTTCGAGGCTGTTCGCCGCGTCGAGTTCGCCGTCGGCGTGGGCATGGAGCAGCAGGCGGATTTCAGCGCAGTTCATGGTTCACCCTCCTTCTGCGCAAAATGATTTTGCAACTGCCGCCGCGCGCGGGCGAGCCGCGACATGACCGTGCCGACCGGCACTTCGGCGACTTCGGCGATTTCCTTGTAGGACAAGCCTTCGAGTTCGCGCAAGATAATCGCCTCGCGGAATTCCAGCGGCAGCTCTGCGAGTGCGGCGCGCAAAGCATTTTTATCGGCACGGTAAAACGAACCGGCCGCGACCGTTTGATCTTCAATTTCTGCGAGCGCATTGTCGTCAATGGAAACGACCGCGTGCGGCCGGTTTTTTTTCAGCCACGAAAACGCCGTGTTGCGCACGATGGCCAGCAGCCACGCTCGGGCATCGCCGCCGCGATGCCCGCCGATGAAGCGGAACGCGCGCACGCACGCCTCCTGCACAATGTCCTCGGCGTCGTGGTCGTTGCCCGCGAGCCAGCGCGCGAGATTGTAGGCCGCATCAAGGTGCGGCAGCACAATTCGATCAAATTGTTTCGCTTCGTTGGCGCTCACAGTTCGCTTCCATTCCTGTCCAGACAGACCGCGCGGGAAGGAATTTTATTCCCGGCGGAATAATAATTTTTCCAAGCGGTCTTGGACTTGACGGAATTAAAACACAAATCGCATCCAAGAATATATGAAAACGAGAGAAAAAATCATTTTGCACGACCACAACCACGACGGTCTGGACCGGCGCGGCTTCCTCGAATGTATGGCCTGGGCCGGCACGGGAATGCTCTGGACGGTCAGCGGCGGGCTGCTCGGCTCGGCGTTGCTGCCGTCGCGCGCGGGCGCGGCGGAAATTGCGAAGGGCAGTTTTAGCTTCGTGCAGATCAGTGATTCGCACATCGGCTTCAACAAGGAAGGCGTCAACACCGACGTGGCCGCCACGCTCAAGGAAGCCATCGCGCGCATCAACGCGCTGCCAGAAGCGCCGGATTTTATTTTGCATACGGGCGATTTGACGCATCTCGCCAGCGCGGATGAATTCGACACGCTGGATCAGCTTTTGAAAAGCGTGAAGACGCGGCAGATTTTCTTTGTGCCTGGCGAACACGATGTCACCGGCGACAACGGTAAGCTCTACCTTGAACGCTTCGGCAAAAATTCCAAAGGCAGCGGCTGGTATAGCTTTGATCATCACGGCATCCATTTCATCGGTCTCGTCAACGTCGTGGAAATCCAGCAGAATGGCCTTGGCGCGCTCGGCACGGAACAGCTTGCGTGGCTCGCCGACGATTTGCAGGGCCGATCCAGCGAGACGCCCATCGTGGTCTTCGCGCACATTCCGCTTTGGTCAGTTTATCCGCAATGGGGCTGGGGCACGGACGACGGCGCGCAGGCGCTGGTGTTGCTGGAACGCTTCGGCTCGGTCACGGTGCTGAACGGTCACATCCATCAGACGATGAAAAAAGTCGAGGGCAGCGTGACGTTCCATACCGCGATGTCCACCGCGTTCGCGCAACCCGAACCCGGCAAGGCGCCCAAGCCCGGTCCGATGAAAATCGAGGCCGGCCAATTGCGCGCGCACCTCGGCATCACCAATGTGAATTATCTCGAAGGGAAAAATTCGCTGGCCATCGTGGATTCGACGCTCATTTGACAGGTGAAAATGAAGAGACGATTATTCCCGATCCTCGCACTCGCGGCGATGACGCTGGCTTCATGCGCTCAAACCAATGCAATCTTCCAAAGCTCGAACCATTCCAATGTTACGAGCGGGCGGACTTTGTTTCTGAAAAATTGTGAGCATTGCCATGGCGCAGATGCGCGGGGCGACGAAGGTCCGGACTTGCACAACCTTGACTGGACGGACGAACAAATCATTAACCGCATCCGCAACGGCAAGAAGGGCCAGATGACGGCGTTCGCAGGCAAATTGTCGGCGGATCAAATCAATTGGATCAAAGACTATTTGCGGACGTTGAAATAACATACCTTTCGCGTAACCCCTGTGACTTTTTCCGCGAACTGCTTCAAACTGGCCGCCGTCGCAAATTAAACCGCCACGTCTCAAGCCAGCATTTTCTCCAGATGCTGAGCCAGATGCGTGCCGAGTTTTTTCACTTTGGCGGCCTGCTTCTCATCCGCCAGCGAACCATCCGGTTTGAACGCCTCGTGCGCCTTGCTCACCGCCACCTGGTCGGGCAGGACGGTGACGCCGAGGTTGCCGAGAATGGAGCGGACAGTCACCAGCCCGCGCAATCCGCCCAGCGCACCCGGCGAGGCGGCGCACAGGATGGCCGTCTTGCCGGTGAATGCGGACAGTGGCGGTTCGTCATCCGTCTCCGCCCGCGAGACCCAGTCAATGGAGTTCTTCAGCGCGGCGGTGATGCTGCTGTTGTATTCCGGCGCGGCGATGATGAGACCGTGATGTTCGCGGAAAAGTTGTTTCAACTTTTTGGCCGCCGCCGGCAGGCCTTCCGCGTCCTCCAAATCCTGGTCAAAGACTGGCAGGGGATGATCGCGCAGCGCGATGAGCGTCACTTCCGCGCCCGCTGCGCGGGCACCGGCGGCGGCGGCGGCGGCGAGTTTCTGGTTGAAGGAATCGCGGCGCAGGCTGCCGCCGAACGCGAGGATGCGGGGAGTGGTCATGGTATGTCTTCCGGTTGGACTGGCTGGCTCTGGTTAAAATTCACTTTTCGGTCACGGATTTCAAACTGGCCAGGCCCTTTTCAAACTGGCTGCCGCACATCTTTTCGCAGTCCATGAACAGGCCCATTATTTTGCCCATCAAATTATTTTTCCCGGCCATGCTCCAAGTGACGACGGTTTGATTGCCTTCGGGCACGAACGTGAATTGAGCCGTGTTGGTGGCCTGCATCGGCTTTCGAAAATCAAGCCGGAGTCGGATCAACGCGCCAGTCTGGCTGTCCGTGATGGTCATCTTGCCCGCACCGACCTTGTTGTTGCCGTCCCAGGCCATCGCCGCGCCCGTGCCGGCGTCCGCGCCGGAGAAGGAAGTGAGCGCGGCCGGGTCGAGCCTGGCCCACGGCGACCACGCCTGCCACTGGTGCAGATCATTGACGTGCGGAAAAACTTTCTCCGGCGGCGCGGAGATGTTGGTAGCGCGCGTGACGGTGAATTCATCCGGTCGTCCGGCGATGACGATTATGAAAATGATGGTGATGAAGGCGAGCGCGAGGAGGATGGGCAACATAGATTTCCTTTCGTGAAGTCAGTTGAGCAGACCGGAGAATTGTTTCCGCGCATTCCACAGCAGATAGAGCGCGCAGACGACGATGATGTCGAGCATCGGGTTGATCAGGTGCTGCGGGTCGTCAATCAGGACATGGAACGCAATGATGTTCACGATGACCGGGCCGAGTAGCAGCAGGCCAATGTTGCGCAGCCGCGGAATCATCACGACGATGCCGCCGACGAACTCGAACATCTTCACGAACTTCACATAGCCTGTCGGGACGAACGCCGCCATGAAGTGCGCGGCCGGCGTGCCATCTGGCATCTTCGGGATGGTGATGAGGTTGAACAGGACCGGGACGCTCGCCGCCAGGAAGCAAAGTCCCAGCAGGACGCCCGCGATGCAGGGCAGATATTTTTTCATGACAATCAGAGTCTGGTTTTGTTGGAACGATACGCCTCGCCCAAATTTCTGCACCTTTCCTGATGGATTGGCGAGTCTTTTTTTATGCCTGCCGTTGTCATTCTACGCCGCGTTCCAATCCGCCATTGTGTATAATTTAGAGTTGTCAAAAGCGCGTGGTCGGGCGACAAAGGGATTGCATTATGAACACAAACGACGCCAAGCCCGCCGCCGGTTCGCCCGAATTCACCCAACTCCTCAGGCAATACGGCTGCGGCCCGATACAACTGACCGGTTCGCACAACGCGTTTTACGAGCGGCATCTGCTCTTTGACAACGTCATCAACCCGGCCCAAGCCAGCCTGCGCGAACAGTTCGAGGCCGTGGCCCGTTCCGTGCGCGACATCCTGTCCCAGCGCTGGGTGCTCACGGAGGAGACCTATTGCAAGGCCAATCCCAAGCGCGTCTATTATCTCTCGATGGAATTTCTCATCGGCCGGTCGCTGGCCAACAACGTCACCAACCTGCTGCTCGATCCTGCGGTGCATGCGGCGGTCAAAGAGCGGCACGCGGACTGGCCCGGCCAGTTGGACGAGGAGCCGGACGCGGGACTGGGCAACGGCGGGTTGGGCCGGCTGGCGGCGTGTTTTCTGGATTCGATGGCGACGATGCAGATTCCGGCCATGGGCTACGGTCTGCGTTATGAATACGGCATGTTCAAGCAGTCCATCAAGGACGGCTGGCAGCAGGAATGCCCGGACAACTGGCTGCGCCGGCCGGACCCGTGGGAGGTGGCCCGTCCGGACGAGCAGGTGTTTGTGTTCCTCAACTGCACGTTCAAGATGGACGCGGGAAATCTGCACGCCGTGCCCGGGCAGCCTTCCCACCTGATTGGCATCCCGTATGACCGGCCCACCGTCGGCTTCGGCGGAAAGACCGTCAACACGCTCCGGCTCTGGGCGGCGGCCTCCCCGGATTATTTTGACTTTCAACGTTTCAGCAGCGGCGATTTCGTGGGCGCGCTGGCGGAGATGCTCACGGCGGAATCGCTCACGCGCGTGCTGTATCCCGACGATTCGACCGCGCGCGGAAAGGGGCTGCGCTTCGTGCAGGAGTATTTTCTTGTCGCCTGCTCGCTCGCCGATCTCGTGCGCCGTTTCCGCAAGACGAATTCCGACTGGACCAAGCTGCCGGAGCACGTCGCCATCCAGCTCAACGACACGCACCCGACGATGTCCGTGCCGGAACTGATGCGCATCCTGCTGGACGTCGCGAAGCTCACCTGGGATGAGGCGTGGGACATCACCAAGCGGACGCTGGCCTACACGAACCACACGTTGCTGCCCGAGGCTCTGGAGAAATGGCCGGTCCACTGGTTCGAAATGCTGCTGCCGCGCCAGCTCGAAATCATCTACGAAATCAACCAGCGGCTGCTCGACGACGTGCGCGCAAAATTTCCCGGCGACGAGGGCCGTGTGGAACGCATCAGCATCGTGGAAGAAGTGGGCGAGCGCAAAATCCGCATGGCGAACCTGGCCATCGTCGGCTCGCACAGCACGAACGGTGTGGCGGCGATCCATTCCGGCCTGCTGCGCACGATGACGGTGAAGGATCTGGCGGAGATGTTTCCCGAACGGTTCAGCAACAAGACGAACGGCGTCACGCCGCGCCGCTGGCTGCGCTTGTGCAATCCGCCGCTCGCCAAAGTCATCACCGATGCCATCGGCGACGGCTGGATCACCAACCTCGATGAATTGAAAAAACTCAAGCCGCTGGCGGACGACAAAAAATTTCGCGCCGGTTTCCTCCAGGCCAAGCGCGAGGCGAAGGTGCGTTTCGCCGACTGGCTCAAGGCCAGCACCGGCCAGGTCGTTTCGCCGGATTCCATTTTCGACTGCCAGATCAAGCGCATCCACGAATACAAGCGGCAACTGCTGAACGCGCTGCGCGTGGTGGTGCTTTACAACCGGCTACGGCAGAACTCGTCGTTCAAGATGCCGTCGCGCACGTTTTTCTTCGCCGGCAAGGCTGCGCCGGCGTATCACCTCGCCAAGGTTATCATCAAGTTCATCAACAACCTCGCGGGCACGATTGACGGCGACCCGGTGGTGATGGGCAAGATCAAGGTGGTGTTCCTGCCGGAATATTGCGTGACGCTGGCCGAGCGGCTGATTCCGGCGAGCGACGTCTCCAACCAGATTTCGACGGCGGGTTACGAGGCGAGCGGCACGAGCAACATGAAGTTCATGATGAACGGCGCGCTCACGCTCGGCACGCGCGACGGTGCGACCATTGAGATGGCACAGGAGGCGGGCGAGGAAAACTTTTTCCTGTTCGGCCTGACGGCGCAAAACGTGGCCGACAGCGCCGGCTGGTATAGCCCGTGGTGGCATTACGAAAATGAGCCGGAGACGCGCGCGGCGCTGGATTTGATTTTCTCCGACCACTTCAGCCGGAACGAACCGGGCGTGTTCAACGAGCTGCGCGCCACGCTGCTGACGAACGGCGATCATTACATGCACCTCGCGGACCTGAAATCCTATCTCGACGCGGACCGGAAGCTGGTTGAACTCTATGCCGACCCAGACGCCTGGGTGCGCAAGGTGATTTTGAACGTGGCCGCGTCCGGGAAATTTTCGAGCGACCGCACCATCGCCGAATACGCCAAGGAAATCTGGAACGCGAAACCGTGTCCGGTGACGTGAAACCGTCTGAAGTCCTGCCAGCCCACCCGGTTGAAGGCGGATGTTAATGGTTAGCGCGGGCGCAGGTAGTCAATGTAAGCCTTGGTGTTCTCGTGGCGGTCTTCAAAGGCGCGCTTCTCCTTGGTCTCGCCCCAAAAGTCCGTGCCGGACTGGCCACCATCGTAGTTGCGGTTGGAGTTGAAGGGCGGGTCAATGTAA
>CAZIFP010000047.1:0-14186 GCA_964538105.1 uncultured Bifidobacteriaceae bacterium | reverse complement strand
AAATCCTAACACACCCGCAAACCATTGGCTACAGTTTTATTTAATATGCTCTAGAAGATGACAAACAGGCTATAAGCATGCATTTCTCCTAAGCTGACGTCGGTGTTGAAACCAGCACTTGCTCCTGGGGTTTGTCTTCTGCCAGCCGTTGCCCTAGCAGCCGTGCTGTGAACAACAATAGTCCGAATGCACAGAGGTTAAGATAAAGTGGCTGGCGGCTTGGATCCAATCCTGCAACGCACGGATACACTACGCCAAACAGCATGAAGTTCGTCCGGCTTTTTCATCTCGCCAGCATCTTCGCGTTCATCGAGCGATGCGAAGCCAGTGCCGTAAATCATGCTGCCCACGAGCCTATACACCCGCCTGCCACGCTGGAATCACGGCATTGACACTTTCAATGCCCCGTGTTGAAAGCCATTAAAATCGCGTCCTGACATCCTCGAACATAGCTGGACTTTTTAGCACCAGACTTTAGCACTGGACTGTTTTTGAAAACTATAAAACTCACTAAATCATTTATTCTATTGACTATAATCAAGATTGGAGCGGGTGAAGGGAATCGAACCCTCGTCTCAGCCTTGGGAAGGCCACATTCTACCATTGAACCACACCCGCCTGCACACAACTTGCGAAAACATTAACAAATCCAGTTTTAACAGACCTGCCGGCTGATGGCAACACGATTGCCGGCAGGTGCATTGCATCCGCCACCAATCGAATTCAAGCGGCATCATTCCGCAGCGCATTTATTGACAATGGTTCGGATGGCGGTCGTGGCAGGACACGACTTTTGATTTAACTTGTCCGGCTTGTCTCACCGACTTGGGCGCGCTAAACTGGCATCGTGATTTACGACGCGTCATTGGACGAGTTGCTGCAAAAAGTTTGGAACGGCGAACGCATCAGCGCTGCCGAGGCGTTGCGGCTATATCATTTGCCGCTGGAAGAACTTGGCGCGCTCGCCGATCGCCGCCGCCAGCTCGCCAAGGCTGCGGCCTATGACGGTCGCGGCAACGAGATTGTCACCTACAATGTTGACCGCAATGTCAACTACACCAATGTTTGCAACGTCTATTGTAAATTCTGCGCGTTCTACCGGACGGAGAAGGACGACGATTCCTACGTCATCACGTTCGGCGAAATGGATAAAAAGATCATGGAGACCATCGCGCTCGGCGGGACGCAGATGCTGATGCAGGGCGGGCATCATCCCAAGCTGACGAAGCAGTGGTATCTGGATTTGCTGGCGCACGTCAAAAACAAGTTTCCCGGCTTCAACATCCACGGTTTCAGCCCGAGCGAGTTGGTGCATTTCCGCGAGGTGTTCAACGAGCCGCTGGAAAAAATCATCGGCGATTTCAAGGCGGCGGGCCTTGGTTCGATTCCCGGCGGCGGCGGGGAAATTCTGGTGGACCGCGTGCGCCAAAAAATTTCGCCGCTCAAGGCGATGAGCAACGACTGGCTCGAAGTCATGGACGTGGCGCACCGGCTCGGCCTTTATTCGAGCGCGACGATGATGTTCGGCCATGTCGAGACAATTGAAGACCGCATCGAACATCTGGAACGCTTGCGCGCGCAGCAGGAAATTTCGCTGAAGCGTGTGGCGGAATACAACGGGAGTGGCATCAAGCCCGGCCATTTCACCGCGTTCATCGGCTGGACCTTTCAGGCCGAGCACACCAGGTTGAAAGCGCCGACGGTGGGCGCGCATGAATATCTGCGCACACAGGCATTGGCGCGGATTTATCTCGATAATGTTCCAAACATCCAGAGCTCGTGGGTCACGCAGGGCTTGGAAATCGGCCAGGTCGCGCTCAAATACGGCGCGAATGATCTCGGCAGCATCATGATCGAGGAAAACGTCGTGTCGCAGGCCGGCACGACCTTCCGCATGACCGTGCCGGACATGCACCGGCTCATCAGCGAACTCGGCTACGAGCCGCATCAGCGCGACAACTGGTATCGGCTGGTAAATTAAAAATTCGCGGCCATTCTATTCTCATGGAAGACAAACCGGCATTGCGCCGAAATCGCGCCCCGAAGACGCGCTTCAACTGGATCGTCAGCGATTTCCTTCGCGGCCTCATGGTGGTCTGGCACACGGTGCGCGCGAAGGTCACCGGGCGGAAATATTATTGCGCGGCGCTCATCGGCGAATCGGAATACGGCATCACCGTGAATTCCGACCTGACGGTTTCGTGCAGTTGCCAGGATTACGACGGCAGCGGGCATCTCGGCGATCTGCGCAAGAATTCTTTTGAGGAGGTTTTCTTCGGTCCGGTGTCGCAAAAATTTCAGGCGGATCTCGCCCGGGGGAAAGTCCCGATTCCCACCTGTGTCCGCTGCGGCGATTTCCGGCGACTGCCGAATGGTCAGGCTGCGCCGCCCAAGCCGCGCCTGCCGTATCGCGGAATGCTGCTGGAGAACACGGTGATCTGCAACGTGGACTGCATAGGCTGTCCGCGCGAAAACGCCGCCAACATCCGCGCGGGCAAGCTCATGCCGCTGGCGGAGTTGAGCCAGATGGCGGACCTTGCGGCGCGGCTCGGCATGCAGCAGATTTTTTACCTAAATCTGGGCGAGCCGTTTTTGTCGCCGAACATCGGCAAGGAACTGCCGCTGCTCCGCGAGAAAAACCCGAACTGCCGCATCGTGGTTTCGACGAACGGCGTGTTGTTGAACACGGACGTCAAGCGCGAGGCGGCGCTGTATTTGAGCCACATCCTGTTTTCCGTTCATGGCATCAACAACGCCATGTGCGAAACCTACATGAAAGGCGGCAACTTCGACAAAGCCTACGCCGCGATGCGCGACATGGTGGCGTATCGAAATGCGCGCGGCCGGCAGCAGCCGATCCTGGAATGGAAATATCTTCTGTTCAACTGGAACGACCATCCCAAACACATCGCGCAGGCCATTGAAATGGCCAAGGCCATCGGCGTGGACATCATTTCGTTCTGGCCGACGAACAATCCGTTTTACGGTGTTTCGTGGCGCTGGCGGCTGGGGCTGTTGAACCACGTCGGCGAGGCCTGCTGGAAAGGTCGCGAGATAGATTTCCGGAAAAAATAGCGGCAGCGGGTTCCAAAGACGTAAGCAGGCGGAAAATTGTCCGAAACAAATTCCGGGCGGCGGTGTCTAACCTTTAAGCCATCAAGCGCACACTTCAATCTATGAAAACACTCGTCTCCGGTTTTTTTCTCATCGTCGCGGCAGCGCTCACAACCTTCGCGCAGCCCGCGCTCACCATTTACAACCAGAACTTCGCAGTCGTGCGCGACACCGTGCCACTCGACTTGAAAGCCGGAGTGAACGACGTGCGTTATGCCGACGCGACGGCGCACGTCGAGCCGGACTCGGTGATCTTGCGCGACCCGGCTGGCAAAACCTCGCTGCAAATCCTCGAGCAAAATTACCGCAACGATCCGGTGTCGCAGGAATTGCTGCTGTCGCTGTTCGAAGGCAAGACGATTGATTTTGAAATTCCCAACAGCGCCAACGGTCAGCCGCCGGAAAAAATCATCCAGGGCAAAATCATCCGCAGCGGCTATGTGCCGCATTATTCGGCGATGAACCGCTACGGTTATGAATACCAGCAGGCGCAGATGAGTTACGCATCGGAAGCGGGCCAGCCGATCATCGAAGTGGACGGCAAGATGCGTTTCGGTCTGCCCGGCACGCCGCTGTTTCCCGACCTCGGCGACGACACGATTCTCAAGCCGACGCTCAACTGGCTCATCCAATCCGGAAAACCCGGCAAGCTCGACGCGGAAATCAGCTACGTCTCCGACGGCTTCGACTGGAGCGCCAGCTATAATCTCGTCTCGCCGGAAAAGGGCGACGACGTGGACTTGATCGGCTGGGTGACGATGGACAATCAAAGCGGCAAGACGTTTGAAAATGCCAAAATCAAATTGATGGCTGGCGATGTGAACAAAATCCAACCGACTCAAGGCCGGTTTTTAGCGATGGATTCCATGGCCTTTGGCGGTGCGGCCGGTGCACCGCCCGTTTCCGAAAAGAGCTTCGACGAATTTCACCTTTACATGCTGGAACGGCCGACGACGTTGTGCGACCGCGAGACGAAGCAAGTGGAATTTGTCCGCGCCAACGGCATCCAGTCCAAAACCATTTACGTTTATGACGGCGCAAAGATTGACCCGAACCGTTACGGCGGCTGGGGCTACGAAAACATCCGCCAGAACCGCGAATATGGCACAGAATCCAATAAAAAGGTCTGGGTCATGCGCGAGTTTGTGAACGCGGAGTCGAATCATCTCGGTATGGCGCTGCCCAAGGGCATGCTGCGGTTCTACCGCCGCGACGCCGACGGCCAGATGGAATTTGTCGGCGAAGACCAGATTGACCACACGCCGCGCGACGAGACGGTCCGCGTGACCACCGGCAACGCCTTCGATCTGGTGGGCGAACGCCGGCAGACGAACTACAACTTTGACAGCTCGCGCCGGGTGCTGGACGAATCGTTTGAAATCAAATTGCGGAACCACAAAAAGGAGCCGGTCGAAATCCGCGTGGTCGAGCATTTGTATCGCTGGCCGACGTGGGAAATCACGGATCACTCGGACGCGTTCGTCAAAACCGACGCGAACACGGCCGAATTCCGCGTCCAGCTCCAGCCGGACGAGGAAAAAACATTGAACTACACGGTTCAGTATTCCTGGTGACACCACCGGCAAACCAGCGGACCGCGTATGAAAAATAAAAGCTGCCTTGCCGCGGGTTTCTTTGCCGGCATTTCGCTGGCGCTTGCCGGCTGCGCGACCGCACCGCAACATACCGGCCTTGTTCACATGCCGCCGGCCATGCCCGCGCCGAAATTGATTCCGCTGAAATTATTCTGGAACGGCCATGACAATTTCACCACGGCCACGACACGGGGCGAAGCGGACGCCAAAGCCGCCGGCTATCAATTTATCCGCGTTGAAGGCTGCGTTTTTGCGAATCCGCAATCCAACACCGTCCCGCTCATGCAGTATTGGAGCGCCAAGCGCCAGGATTACATGCTGCTCGGAAAAGCGTTGCCGCAGGCGCTTAATAAAAATGGCCGCTACCAATCTGTCCGCATCGAAGGCTACGCGTATTCCCAGCCACAGCCGGACGCGGTGCCGTTGAAGCGATTCAAGAAAGGCGCTGGCGACAACTTCACCATGGCCACCGCGCAGGGAGAATCAGACGCGCTGGCGGCGGGCTATGCTTTCCAGCGGGTCGAAGCGTATGTGATCCCTGCGCCGTCGAATGTGGCCGGGCCAATGACCAACTATGCCTTGATCAGTCAGAAGGGCATTGTTCTAAAGGGGCAAGACCGGCTCGACACACCTTATACTTTCCGTCCGCCCGTCGAGATCACCATTGTTGCCAAGACGGATTCCACGAACCTCCGAATTGCCTATGCCGCCGACCAGGTGATTTTTAACTGGGAGAGAAATCCAGATCAACTGCGCGTGAACGGCGGTCCCGCCGAAGGGCTGCACAAAGCCGGAGCCGGCGGCATTCCGGCCGGGAAATTTGTGACCATTCGGTGGCAGGTCACGCCGGACCATCAGGCCATTTACGTTGACGACGAACTTCGCTTCGAGCACTCCGGCGATTATTCCAATCTCAACCGGTGTGTTTCAGTCTTCCCGGCGGTGGGATCGAAAATCACGGTGAAGTCAATTTCGGTGAAGCCGCTATCACTGATTCCGTCACCTCCGCATCCTCTCGAAATCGGACCCACGCCGCCGCCGGTTAAAGTTGAGCCGGTTTCCGCCGATCAAATCTTAAAATGGATCGCGCAACTCGCTGATCCCGATTTTTCAAAACGGGAAACCGCCGTGAACGAGCTGTCCCGAAATTCCACTGCCGCCCTGCCCGCGCTGGAACAATCGTTGAAGACGGAAACCGACGACGACCGCCGCTGGTGGATTCAATCTGCGATTCGAGAGTGCGAACAACAGCAGCCGAAGCCGGACGAAATTTCGGCCAGCCCGGACGGCTCTAGCGGTCTTCAAGTTTCCGTGGCCTGCAAGGACGGTGACGGGCCGTTCGCCGTGGTCGAGCGCAGAGGCGTCCATTGCTGGGAAGTTTCCAAAAAGGGGTCTTATCTGTATTTCATTGCCGGCGATGAAATCCGCCAAAAGGCGATCCCCGCACTGGAAATTCAGGTCGAATATCTCGACACCGGCACCGGCGACATTGCACTGGACTATGATTCCACCGACCGGCGGGCGCGGGTTGGCGGCGTTTACAAAAATCATTCCACGGTCATTCATTGCACCAACAGCGGGCAATGGCGGAAGGCGCGGTTTTATCTGCCGGATGCCCGTTTTCGCGGCGATGAAAACTGCCAGAGCGACTTCCGGTTTTTCAACGGCGGCGACGAAATGATCATCCGCGCCGTCCGCGTGTGGCCATCAGGCGCAGGAAATTAAACCATCAGTGCCGGGACGCCGCTGCACTTCCGCGTTTTCGCTTGCCGCCACGCAATGATTTCTAAAAAGTATCCGCACCTTGAGCGCTGAACCAACTTCGGTCGAAGTGAGCTTCGTCATTCCCTGCCACAATGAGCAGGACAATCTGCGTGCGCTCGTCGCCGCCATCCGCGAAGCGACCAACCCGCTGAACCGGACTTATGAAATCGTCATCGCCGACGATTTCAGCTCGGACAATTCCTGGGCCGTGCTCAAGGAACTCGCGGCGGCGGATGCGCGCGTGCGCGGGCTGCGGTTCGCGTTCAACTGCGGGCAGTCGGCGGCGCTGTGGGCGGGCATGAAGGCGGCGCGCGGAAGATACATCGTCACGCTCGACGCCGATTTGCAAAACGATCCGCGCGACGTGCCGCAATTTTTGGCGGCCCTGGCGAAGGCCGACTGTGTCTGCGGCTCGCGAATCGCCGCGCGCGGCAAGGGCGACGGTTTCGTGCGCATCGCGTCGTCGCGCATCGCAAACTGGGTGCGCAACAAATTGTCCGGTGAAAATGTCACCGACGCCGGCTGCTGCTACCGCGCATTCAAACGCGAGTGCATTGACGACCTGAAATTTTTCAAAGGGATGCACCGGTTTCTGCCGACGCTGTTCAAGATCGAAGGCTTCACGGTTGCGGAAATTCCAATCCGCCACAATCCGCGCGCATCGGGACAAACCCATTACGGCGTTTGGAACCGGCTGTTCGCGTCGTTTTATGATTTGCTCGCCGTGCGCTGGATGCAGCGGCGGATGTTCAAATATAAAATCGCGGAGAAAATCAACTAGCCGGCCATGCAGCGGTTTTTGATCGTCACGACGAATTGTGCGCTGCTGGCGCTTCTGATCATCGGGCTGCCGGCGGCGACTCGGGAGCATTTCGGCGACGTCCAGCTTTCGTCCGCGTCCACCGGCCGGCGGCTGATGTTTTGGGGGCTAGGAATTGCCGCCGCCGCGAACATTTTTGCCGCGCTGGCTTTCGTCAAAGGCCGCAAACAGAAAATGCTTTGCTGGCAATGGGCGGCAATTTTCGGCGGACTCTGGCTGGCGGACTACGCCTTCGTGCGCGGCTGGTTCAATTTTGACTGGCTGAAGCAAACGCTGCTATGGTTGCAAAAATATCTTTGAAACCATCGCAACGGCGGCGTCCGGCTGGAATCACAGATACGCTTCAATCGGCTCCGCGCCGATCGTGCCGGCGAGTTTCTTCAGGTAATCCGGCGACTCGACCTCTTCCATGGTTTTCCGCGCGGCGGTCAGCCGTTCGGCGATGTGCAGGGTTTCCGCGACATCGGTGTAATTCGGCCGGCGCAAAAACTGGTTCAGACATTCGACGTGGCGCTTCCAGAGCACGCGGTCAATCTTCTGCCGGGCCGCCAGGCGCGCGGCATACCACGCGCTCGCCAGCAGGTTTTCGCGCGTGAACAGTTTCCGCACGTCGGCATGATCCAGCCCTTTGCCCTCCCACGCGTCGTGCAGCATGATGTGTAGCAATGCCTTCAGCGGCGGGCTGGCCTGCGCGATGCTGCCGTCATCGAAATACATTTTGGCGACGCGTTTCTGCGTGGCGATGATGGTGTCCATGCCGTCCGCAAAAATGTCTTTGCTCTGAAGTTCCGGCTTGAGCATCGCCTCGGTGAAGACGGCGTGCGGATGGTTGAACACGCGGCCAAAAAACGCGTGGATGAACCGCGCGTTGATGCGCCAGCCAAGCCGGCTCGCGAGGATTTTTTTGCCGGCGTGGTCGAAGTCCGCGCATTTTTCCAGAAAGCGGTGTTCGATCAGAAATTTCGGCGCGCGCTCCTCGGGCGTCATGCGCGACCAGACTTCCGGCACGATCAGGCTCACGTCGTGGTCCACGCGGAGCTGCGGGCCGACGTAGCCGGCGGCGGTGACGAACGCGTTGTGCCCGGTGAGGATGAACGACACGAGCGCATTGTTCAGGTCAATGATCGGCGGCAGCGCGTTGAACGGACCCTTGGTCAGCGCGCCCTCGGAACCCGCGCCGGTGGTGGACGGCGACTTGCCGGTCATGCTGCAAATCACTTCCATGAAAAATTCCGGCAGCTCCATGAAGTGAACCGGGTTGTAACAGGCCAGCGCCCGCACACCTTTTTCCGGCGGATTGTTGCGCCGGCCCGGCAACACGACGGTGACCGGCGTGTGCAACGGCTGGCTCATCGGCACGCGGCGGCGCAGGCGCGCGGAAACTTCCGCCAGGTAGGTTTCGCCGGCGCGGACGAGGTCAGGCCGTTTTTGCAGGTAGCGCGGATTTTTGGTTGGCTTGCCGTCCACGAGGCGCGGGCTGGCGGTGCAGACAAAATAATCCGGCGTGCCGGTCTCCGCGACTTCGCGGATGAACTTCTGCATCGGTTCGGTGAACTGGTTGAAGCCCAGAGCGTCGGTGAGCATGGCCCGCGCATCCGCCGGCGTGAGCGGCTGGTAGTTGGAAAAGAAATTCTCCGGCTGGACGAAATCCAGCTCCGCCTGTTTGTCGTAGCCGCGATGGATCGCGTCGTCCGGGCGCTGGAACAAACGCTGTTCGCAGTTCTGGACGAATTTCAGCGAGAGACTTTGGTCCGTGCCTTCAGGCAGATTTTCCAGCAGCACCGCCGGCACGACTGTCGAGGCGGTGATGTCATCCTCCATCTGCACTTTCACCGCCGGATGAAAATCTTTGCGCAAGCCAAACGTGCGCCACGCGCCGTCGTCGTCGAAACCGACACGCAGATACGTCGTGACGAGCTTGCGGTTGTCGCACTTGAGTTCGTTGCCGGGCGTGCCGTTGACGATGTCCACACTGAAACGATCGCGCCAGTTGCCGTTCCACTCCGGCTTGAAATAGCGCTTCACGACGAAGACGAGTTCCTTGACGTATTGCGGCACGCCGTTGAGCCAGGCGTTGTATTCCGGCGTGTAATCATGCTCGTCCGGCGTGAGCAGCTTGATGACCGAGCCGAGCGAACGTTCGGTGGCCAGCACGCTGCGCTGGTCCGTGCGCGACTTGTCGGCGAACCGGGCGGAATAATCGCGGTCAATCAATTCGGCGACGCGGTCGAAATCCTTTTTCAAATCCGCGACGAACACCGGGCCGGTGAGAATCGCGTCGGTGATGGGCTTGGAAATCTCCGACTTGCCGCCGCCGGAAACCGTGCAGGGCTTGTGGCAGAACGTGCCCTCGGCGATGGTGCCGACGAGCCGCCACTGGCGGCCGTGGCCGGGCGGCTTTTCCATCTTGATTTTGTAGCCGGACGGGCGGACGTAGGTTTTTTCCGGCGAGAGGTGCAGGCTCTGTTCGCCGGACAGCGGATTCGTCCAGAAAATTTTCTGTCTCTGCAAATCGAAGCGTGCCGAGGCGGGCACAAAAATGATTTCCGGAAAATTTTTGTCCACCGCATAGCCTTCCGGCCGCACGTCCATGATGTCGGAAAACATTTTCGTCATCTCGACGAACGAATGCGGCAGCCGGCGGGAAAGGATGTCGCCGTCGAACGTCTCGCCCAAATCGTAGCTCGGAAACACCAGTGCGCCGCCGGCGTGTTCCTCCTCGGCCAGGCCGAACAGGTTCGCCGCGTAGCTCAACTGCGTCTTCACCTCTTTTTTGCAATAGCCAAAATAGTTGTCGGCGATGATCGTGAGGATGACGCCGGATTCGTCGCGGCAGGTCAGCTTGAAGGCATTGCCGCCGTTATAAGGTTCGTCCTCGGTTTTCCAGCACATGCCGTCACGGCGCTGGCGTTCGGTGGCCTGATCAAAGTGCGGCAGGCCGACGGATTTTTTCGTCACCTTGATCAGGTGCGGCGCGAGAATCACACAGCCGGTGTGACCGGTCCAATGTTCGCTGTCGAGCGCGGCGTCGTTTTCCGGCAGCAACGGATCGCCGCCGTTTTCAAAAATCGCCTCGACGAAATCGAGGTTGCTGACAAGGTTGCCCGGCACAAAGAAGCGGACCTCCATCGTTTTCTTTTTGGTGAAGCCGGGAACCTCGGGACAAACCAGCGGCCGGATCAGCAGCGAGACGAAACATTCCGCCGGCTGCGGCTGCGTCGCCGTGAACGGCAGTTGCAGCAACTCCGGCGGCGGCGTGAGCGCGAGCGCGAGGATTTTGGCAAAGGTGATTTTCGGCACGCCGAGCTTGTCGTCGGGAATTGGCAAACCGCCTTCGGTGACGTGGAAAATTCCCGCCGTCGTGCGGCGATCGCTTTTCGGATTGTGCAAAACGCCTTGTTTGACACGGTAGGAATTGATGATGTCCGACGAAAAATCACTGCGGTCCACCGGCAGCGACAGCACGCGGGCGAGGCCGGCGCGGTCGAGCGTGAAGGTGCGCGTGGGCAGCTTGGGCACCGGCACGTCCTGCAAGTAATCGTAGAGAAACGTCTGGATGCGCTGGTCGGCGGGGCAGAGATGCTGGCCGAGCAGCCGGTCTTTTTCGCGCGACTGCGCGGCCATCGCGGCGGTGATCTCAGCAAACTCCGCGTCACCGGCCATCGGCACCAGCGGGCTGCCGATCAAGGCGAGCTTGACGTTGATGTGCGCAATCAACTGGGACGACAGTTTGTCATTCATGGCAAAAATTTAATGAATAGTTCAATCACACGGACTCCTGCGCCGTAACCATGCCTGCTGGTGGTTCTTTGGTAAACATTTTTTTGCTTTGCCGAAAACTCATCCGGCTTCGGCCAGATACCGGATGCGCTTGTGCACATCGGTGTTGATGGAATGATACGGTTGCGAAAGATTGCCGGGCGCGAACAGCGTCCGCCGCGTGTGTTCCATGTCGTCCTCGCCGATGGCACCGGTAAAAATTGGCATCAGATAATCCATGCCGAGCTTGGATGGCTTCATCGTCTTCGCATCGTAAAGTGACGGGTGCATCTTGCGGGCATGAATCAAACCCCAACGGTCGCGAAAACGGTTCGCGTCGTAGCCCTCGACGTAAAAACCCTTGGTCGTGTTGAATTGCAAAACGGAAACGGCATTGTTGCGGCCTTCCACGAGAAGTTCGACGGCTTTCGCGCCCTGCTGCGCGGCGTAAAACCGGTCGAACAAAATCGGCCGGCCACCACGCTGCGTGTGACCGACTTTGCGCGTGAAAATCGCCTCCTTGGCCGATTCGCCGCGCCGGTAGAGCTGGAAAAATTTGTCGCCGATCATCTGGATCAGTTTCCCGCGCAACGCCTCCGATGCGCCGCTCAAAACGACGTTGCCCGCTGGGTCGGTGGATTTCGTTTCCGCGCCCAGCTCGCGGCCCTGTTCATCCACGATGCCTTCACCGCAGACGATGACGACATTTTTTTGCAGATCGTAAAGATGCTTCACCCGCGAAACGAGCAGTTCCAAATCCGGCGCAATTTCCGGCACCAGCACGATGTCCGGCTGACCGTAAGCCGTGCCGAGCGCGATGTAGCCGGAATGCCGGCCCATGACCTCGATGATCGCGATGCGCCGATGACTTTCCGCCGTGGTGCGGATGCGTTCCACGCCCTGGGCGGAGACAAAAACGGCGGTCGCATAACCCGGCGTGGCGTAATTCACGATGTTGTTCAGGTCAAATTCCGTGTGCGACTCCGTGCGCTTGTAACGAAAACCGGCCTTGGCCGCCGCATCGTTCACGCGCACATATTCGTCCGGCTCGTTCGGATAATTCAGGCCAAGGTCATTGTCAATCGTCTTGGGGGCCAGCACCGTCGGCAATCGTTCCGCGAACGGTTGCAATCCATTTAACGTGCCGTCGCCGCCGATGCAAATCAGCCCGTCAATGCCGAGTTTTTTGAGGCGCGACGCAACGAGGTCAAGATCATCCTTTTTGTCCGGGTCAACATAATCGCGCGACGAGCCGATGAGCGTGCCGCCCTTGGTCGAATTCAGCTCGGGAATTTCCTGAAACAGCGGGTTCAAATGGACGTGCGGCACGCGCGGATTGAACAGGCAGTTGAAACCCTTGATGAGGCCGAAAACCTCTACCTTGAGCTGGTTGGCGCGCGCGACCGCGCCGTGGATGGTGGCGTTGAGCGCGGGCGTGTCGCCGCCGGCGGTGAGGATTCCGATGCGTTTCATAATTCAACTTTTCGGGTTTGGGTCAACCGGATTGGCGGCGGCCCGGCAAAAAATTGTCGCTGACGACGGGGACGTCGCCGGAGACATTTTCGTTCGGCCGGAATCTTGGTCAGCAAGCGAATTTTGTTTTTCTGGTGATAATGCAACGAGCGTGCCAGCCGCCGGAAAACCGCAAAAACCGGTTGTTTGTGCTAATGCCAAGTCGCACGCCGCGCCGCTTTTTGAACAGCCTGAACAGAACCGCACAGCGACGGACCAAGATTGCGATTGCAGTTGCACCGTGTCTCGTCCATAAAATCTCATGCTCTCAAGGGTTTGTTCCGCCGCCGTCAATGGAATCGAGGCCTATCCCGTCGAAGTTGAGGTCAACGTCGGCTACGGCGACACGCTCGTCGTCATCGTCGGCCTGCCGGACGCCGCCGTGAAGGAATCACGCGACCGCGTCTCCACCGCACTCACCAATTCCGGCTACAAATTTCCAATGGGCAAGACGACGATCAATCTCGCGCCGGCAGACGTGAAAAAGGAAGGGCCGAGCTTTGATTTGCCGATTGCCGTAGGGATGCTCGCCGCCAGCGAACAAATCGAAACCGACCAGCTTGATCATTTTGTCATCGTCGGCGAACTCGCGCTCACGGGCGCGGTGCGTTCGTGCAAAGGAGTTTTGCCGGTCGCGTTGCGCGCGAAAGCCGATGGCAAAACCGGTCTGCTCGTGCCGGCGGAAAATGCGGCGGAAGCGGCGGTCGTCGCCGGCCTGAACGTGATTCCCGTCCAAAACTTGCGCGAAGCCGCGCAGTTTCTTGAAGGCGAAATTAAAATTACGCCGTTGAAAGTGGACATCGCGAAACTGTTCGACCAACCCCTCGACGACGATGCAGATTTCGCGGAAGTAAAAGGCCAGGAATCCGTGAAACGTGCATTGGAAATCGCGGCGGCGGGCGGTCACAATGTTCTGCTCATCGGCCCGCCGGGCACCGGCAAATCCATGCTGGCAAAACGGCTCGCCACGATTTTACCGCCGCTGACTCTGAACGAGGCGCTGGAGACGACCAAAATTCACAGCATCGTCGGTCTGCTGAAACCGGGCCAGGCTCTCGTGACCCAGCGGCCGTTCCGCGCGCCGCATCACACGGCGAGCGACGCCGGTTTGCTCGGCGGAAACATCAACCCGACGCCGGGCGAAATCTCAGTGGCACATCACGGCGTTTTATTTCTGGATGAACTGCCGGAGTTCAAGCGCAGCGTTTTGGAAACGATGCGCCAGCCGTTGGAAGAAGGCATCGTGACGATTTCGCGCGCGGCGGGCACGATGACTTTTCCCAGCCAGTTCATGCTCGTCGCCGCGATGAACCCGACGCCGGATGGAAAAATGCCGGGCGAAAGCAAATCCTCGCCGCGCGAAATCCAAAATTATCTCGGCCGGATTTCCGGGCCGCTGCTGGACCGGATTGATTTGCACGTCGAAGTGCCGCAGGTGAAGTTCCGGGAAATTTCCGGCGATAAAACCGGCGAGACGTCGGCGGAAATTCGGGCGCGCGTCATCGCCGCGCGCCAGCGGCAGCAGAAGCGTTTCTCACACAAACCAAAAATCACCTGCAACGCACGGCTCGGGCCGAAGGAGCTGAAGGAATTTTGCGCGCTGGATGACGCGACGAAGGAAA
>CAZIFP010000046.1:0-14192 GCA_964538105.1 uncultured Bifidobacteriaceae bacterium | reverse complement strand
CGGCCGTAGATTTTGATCTCGTCAATCATCGCCAGCGCCATGCAGAAATCCAGATCGTGGAACGCGCGGTCGCGCTTCACGCGGCGCAGCCAGCGCGTCAGGTCGGTGACCTCTTCAATGTTGTCCGACTGGCCGGGATGAAAGGACATTTTCCAGTCGTCACGACGGACGAAGCCTTCGGCGTCACCCTTGTGTTCGAACCACGGGTCGCACAGCAGGATGCAGACGGAGCTGCCCGGTTCGACCTCGCCGAGCCGGTAAAAAACCATCCGCGCGCCGGTGTCGGAAAAATGGTCGAACGCGATGTCCAGCGCGTCGTCGGCCGGCGGCGTGAACCGGGTCTGGAAGCCGAAGCGGAAACCGCCCGTCGTGGCGCGCTGCCGTTCCACACAGAGGTTCTCCTCGAAAATCCAGGTGAGCTTCGTCGCAAAGCCGCGCTCGGCCAGAAGTTTTCGCCAGGCGTTGAGCGCTTCGGTGATGGTCGGCCGGGTGAACTTGGTTTCTGATTCCATGTCTGGCTCTAACTGTGGCTGTTCTTATACCATTCCGCAAATAATTTAATGCCCTGTTCAATCTTCACCTTTGGCTGGTAGCTGAGCTTGGCGCGCGCCTTGGCAATGTCGGCGAAGGTGAGCGGCACGTCGCCGGGCTGCATCGGCTGGCGGTCAATGACGGCTTTTTTGCCGAGCGCGGCTTCAATCAGGCCGATGAGCCGGCTCAATTCCACCGTCTCCGACTCGCCGAGGTTGAAAATTTCAAAGCCAAATTTTTGGCGTGTGCAGGCGACGACGCCTTCCACGATGTCCGAGATGTGCGTGTGGTCGCGCGCCGTGCGTCCGTCGCCAAAAACCGGAATCGGCCGGCCCGCGTCAATCAGTTTCGTGAACTTGTGGATGGCCAAATCCGGTCGCTGGCGCGAGCCATAGACCGTGAAAAAGCGCAGCGCCGCCACGTCCATTTTGTAAATGTGATGATAAACGTGGCCGAGCGCCTCGCACGCGAGCTTGCTGGCGGCGTAGGGCGAGATGGCGGAAAAAATCGGGTCGCTCTCGCTGAACGGCACCTTGGCGTTGACGCCATAAACGGACGACGACGATGCGAGTGTGATTTTTTTTACGCCGTTTTTCCGCGCGGCTTCGAGCAGATTGACCGTGCCCTCGACGTTCACGCGCTGGTAAAGTGCCGGCTTTTCCAAACTTGGCCGCACGCCGGCGCGCGCGGCGAGGTGGATAATTTGGTCGAATTTGACGGAGGAAAAAAGTTCGGCGAGCGCTGCGGCATCAGTGATGTCGCCGTGGATGAATTCAAACGGCTTGGCGAGCGACTGGATTTCGCGGAGGTTTTGCCGCTTGATTTGCGGGTCGTAAAAATCGTTCAGGTCGTCAAAGGCCCAGACGCGGTGACCGTCGCGCAGGAGCCGTTCGCAAACGTGCGAGCCGATGAAGCCCGCGCCGCCGGTGACCAGAAAATTCATGGACAAAAATTAACCAGCCGCAGGCGAAGTGTCGAGCGTGCAGGAATGGCATTGACAACGAACGCGAAAAACTTATGCTTTGTGTTCATTTATTTTGCGAGCAGCCGCGCGTGCGGATCTGTCTCGCTCCAGGAAAGGATGTGAGTTCCTTTGACAGAAATTAAATTAAAAAAAGGCGAACCCGTGGAACGCGCGCTGCGCCGGCTTAAGAAAAAAGTTGATCGCGAGGGCACGTTGAAAATTGTGCGCAGCCGCCGGACGTTTGAAAAGCCCAGCGAAAAACGCCGCCGCAAAGAAAAAGTGGCGCGTTTTTCCGCGATGCTGACGGCCCGCTACGCCGACCTGTGATTTGAAATTCGTTGAATCGTGAATCGTTAAATCGTTGCATTGGCGCGATGATTTAACGATTCTTATTTTTACGCCGTAACGATTCGGCGTTGCACGAAACAATGTATTCACTCTCGACCTGCTGGAATTCCAACCGCCACACCGACGGCCGCGCCATGCTGCGCGAAATCCGCGACCTCGGTTTTGACCATGCCGAGTTGAGCCACGGCATCCGCATCAGCCTTATGCCCGGCATCCTCGAAGCCGTGGACACGGGCGAGATCAAAATTTCCACGCTCCACAATTTTTGCCCGCTGCCCGTCGGAGTCACGCATTCCTCGCCGAACCTCTACGAATTTTCCGCCGAGCGCGACCGCGACCGCGAACTCGCCGTCCGGCACACGCTCAAGACGTTTGATTTCGCCGTGCGCGTCAAGGCGCCGCTCGTCGTGCTGCACCTCGGCAGCATGGACTTGAAGGATTACACCGGCAAACTTGGCGAGCTGCTCGAACGCGGCGCGAAGGACACGCCCAAGTTTCAAAAATTTGTCGCCGAAGCCATCGCCAAGCGCGACGCCCGGAAGGAAAAAGCATTTTCGCGGGTCAAGGAAACGCTTAAGCTGCTATTGCCGGAGGCGAAAAAACGCGGGCTCAAACTCGCCTGCGAAAATCGCGAAGGTGTCGAAGAGCTGCCGGCGGAAAATGATTTTCGGAATTTCCTGCACGAGTTTTCCGGCCCGGAAATCGTTTACTGGCACGACACCGGCCACGCGCAGATCAAGGAGAACTTCGGCCTCATCCGGCACGCCGAGCATCTCGCGTCGCTCGCCGACCGGCTGGCCGGCTTTCACATCCACGATGTGCAGTTTCCGACGCTCGACCACTGCGCGCCCGGCACCGGTATGATTGATTACGCCGCGCTCAAGCTGTTCGTGAAACCGGAGCACGTCAAGGTTTTCGAGTTCAGCAACAAGGTGCCCGTTGAAGCCGCCAAAGCCGGCATCGCCCACGTCAAAAAAATCTGGGGTGCGGAATAAGTTTATGATTTACGATTTTTGATCTATAATTTGCACCTGAATTCGTCGGCATTTTTGAAATCATAAATCGTAAATCAAAAATCATCAATGACGACAATTCCGCCAAAAGCCTTTGCAAAGGAAATTGTCGAACGCTTGCAGAAAGCCAGTTTCGCCGCGTTCTGGGTCGGCGGCTGCGTGCGCGATTTCTTGCTTGGCCGCGAACCGCAGGATTTCGACATCGCCACGGACGCCAGGCCGGAGCAGGTTGAAAAGCTTTTTCGCAAAACCATTCCCGTCGGCAAAAAATTCGGCGTCATCATCGTGGTCGAAGGTGGCCAGCAGTTTCAGGTTGCCACCTTCCGCGCGGAGGCGGATTACCAGGATGGTCGCCGGCCGGAAACAGTTGTTTTCGCCAACGCCGAGGCGGATGCGTCGCGCCGTGATTTCACGGTGAACGGACTTTTTTACGATCCGCTCACAAAAAAAATCCACGACTGGGTTGGCGGCGAAAAGGATTTGCGCGCAAAAATCATCCGCACGATTGGCAAACCGGAAGAACGTTTCGGCGAAGATCATTTGCGGATGCTGCGCGCCGTGCGCTTTGCCGCGCAGTTGGGTTTTGAAATCGAGCCGGAAACTTTCTTCGCCGTCCAAAAGCTCGCGCCGAAAATCAAACTCATCAGCGCCGAGCGCGTGCGGGATGAGTTGGTCAAACTGTTTGCACCGCTAAAAAAAGTGGGACAGGCTTCCAGCTTGTCGAGTTCAGCTTTCTTAAAAAAACGATCCGAGGAACTGGACAGGCAAGATGCCTGTCCCACTACGCCGGCGCGCGGTCTGGTTTTGCTGCGCGACAGCGGATTGCTGGAACATATCTTGCCGGAGCTCGCGGCGACGATTGGTTGCGAGCAGTCGCCGGATTTTCATCCCGAAGGCAGCGTGTTCAACCATATTTGCCTGATGCTGGAAAAAATGCCGGCAAACGCGGACGCCTCTTTGCCGTGGGCGGTTTTGTTGCACGACATCGCCAAGCCGGTGACGGCGGCGCGCGACGCGGCGACCGGCAAAATCCATTTTTACGGCCACGAAAAAGTTGGCGCGGACATGGCGGAGAAAATTTTGCAGCGACTAAAATTTTCCAATATACAGATTGAAGAAATCGTGGCGTGCGTCCGAAATCACATGCAGTTCAAGGACGTGAAGCAGATGCGCAAGGCGACGCTGCGGCGGCTGCTGTTGCGCGAAACCTTTCCGCTGGAGTTGGAATTGCACCGGCTGGATTGCCTTGGCTCGCAGGGCGATTTGGAGCATTACAATTTTTTGATTCAGCAGGCGGAGGAATTGAAACATCAGCCGGGAATTCGTCCGCCGCTGCTGACCGGCGACGATTTGATCAAGCTCGGCATGAAGCCGGGCAAAGATATGGGCGCGTTGCTGGCGGAAATCCGTGAGCTGCAACTGGCGGATGAATTGAAGACGCCACGCGCAGCAAAAATCTGGGTGAAGAAAAAATTGCTGGGCTGAATCTTCGGTGGGCTGGCAAATCAGACGCGCGGGAGAAGCAGTTTTTGCGCACGCTCGAAAACCAGTGCGGGCGGCAGGGCGCGGAGACATTCCTCCGGTTTTTCAAAATGGCAGACGGATTTCAGGCACGGCGAGCAGGGCAGGTCGAGCCGCAAAACATTTTCAAGCTGGCCATACGGGCCGGTGCGGCGCGGCTCGGTTGGGCCGAAGAGCGCGACGAGCGGTTTGCCGAGCGCGGCGGCGACGTGCATCGGACCGGTGTCATTCGTGACCATCAAGTCGCAGAGGCGCACCCATTCGATCATTTCCGGCAGGGAAGTTTCGCCGCACAAATTCAGACAGCGTTCCGGCGCGGCGCGCGAAATTATCTCGCCGAGTGGTTTGTCCTCGCCATTGCCGAGAATGGCAAAGCGCGTTTCAGGAAATCTTTCGGCAAGCCGGCGGACAAGTTCGGCGAAATATTTTGCCGGCCAACGTTTGTTTGCCCAGCGTGCGCCGGACTGGAGCAAAATAAATTGCGGATTGCGGATTGTGGATTGCGGATTTTTGCCAAGCCATTTTTGTTTTACTTCGGCGGCGACGGCCGGTCGTTCGGGCAACCAAATAAAATTTTTGTGAACGGGCACGCCGAGCGCCGGCAGCACGGCGAGATACCAGTCCACGGCGTGCGTGTGAAATGATTTTCGCGGGACGGCCAGATCGTAAAAGCCTCGCGCGCCTTCGCGGACCTCTTCGAGACCAGCAAGTTTTTTTCCGTTGGCGAGCCACGCGAATACGGCGCTTCGTAGGAGACATTGCAGGTCAATGACGAGATCGAATTTTTGGGCCCGCAGCCAGCGGATGCTGAGGAACATTTCTGGCCAGTGTTGCGGCTTGCCCCAGCGCTGCCGCTCGAACCGGACGCTGCCGGCCAGATCGGGATCGCCTTCGAGCAGGGGCGCGAGCGCGGAATCAATCCACCAGAAAATTTCCGCATCCTTGAAATGCAGCTTCAGCAATCGCAGCACCGGCAGCGCCTGGATCACGTCGCCGAGCGAGCTGGGTTTGAGGAGGAGGATTTTCAAATGAAGAATTTAGAATGAAGAATGAAGAAACGAAAATGGCGCGTGGCGCGCGAACTGGAATTCTTCATTCTGCATTTTTCATTCTTCATTTACCGGCCGAACTCCAGCCGCTCGGCCAGCCGTTCGGGCAGGCCAGCGGCGCGGATTTTGGCCTGCGTGGTGGGAATGTCGTAGTCAAGGCGGCGGAGTTCAATTGTGCCGGCATCCATGTCGTAAACGACGTAGGCGGCCTTGGGATTGTTGTCACGCGGCTGGCCGACTGCGCCGACGTTGATGAAATATTTTTTGGCTGGGTCAATCTTGAATTTGGAATACGTTCCGCCGCGCACGGCGGTGTCGCGCATGAAGGCCACCGGCACATGCGTGTGGCCAAAAAAGCAGACGGCGGTGTTTTGATACGGAAAGCTGGCGGCGGCGGCGAGCTTGTCGAACACATAACCCCAGCGTTGCGGCGCGTCGAGCGTGGCGTGGACGATGGTAAAATTGGCGACCATGCGGGTGTATTTCAAGTCGCGGAGCCATTGGCGGTCCTCGGCGGTGAGCTGGTTGCGGGTCCAGATGACGGCTTCGGCGGCGTGCGGGTTGAAACCTTCGAGATGATCTTCGCTGGAGCAGTATTCGTCGTGGTTGCCCTTGACGACGGGGATGTTCATGGCGCGCACCATGTCGAGACATTCCTTGGGATTGGCGTTGTAGCCGACGACATCGCCGAGGCAGACGATTTGCTGGATGTTTTGCGTCTTGATATCGGCCAGGACAGTCTGGAAGGCTTCCAGATTACCGTGGATGTCAGCGATGATGGCGTATCTCATGTCGGTCAGCGGGAAATTTCAAAGCCCGTAAATTCATTTTTTGCGTCCGTCCAGTTTAACTGCTCGTCGCGGATAAAGCCAGCAAGTCCTGCGCCGAGAATGGATTCACGAAACGCCGCCAGTTCCTCGCGCGTGCCTTCGGCGGTGAGTTCGACGCGGCCGTCGGGCAGGTTGCGGATGAAGCCGGTGACTGCAAAGCCGGCGGCGACCGTTTTCACGGTGTAACGAAACCCCACGCCCTGCACGCGGCCGGAATATAAAATATTCAGGCGGCGGCGGTTCGTCGTCGGTGCGCAGGCTGGCGGTTGAATCGGCACCAGAGGATGAAGCCAAAGTTGGCGGCGGGGCGCAATGTTTTTTGCCGCGCAGAAAACTTTTTTGTTCTTTTTGGTGAAATCTATTTGACCCTTTATGAAATTTCCCGTAGTTAGCAAGGGCTGCCACGAACAAAATATAAATCTTTTGTCTGTATTGGCCGGCGACGAGTCAAGCTGTAACGGCGATGCTGAATACGAAAACATTTCTGACGGTGGATTTTGGGGCGGGCAGCC
The DNA here is from genome assembly GCA_964538105.1 of uncultured Bifidobacteriaceae bacterium. Lineage (GTDB taxonomy): Bacteria > Verrucomicrobiota > Verrucomicrobiia > Limisphaerales > UBA11358 > UBA11358. Next base: position 7,424 of record CAZIFP010000046.1, on the reverse strand, counting down.
TCAAGCTGGCGGAGTTCGAGGCGAACGACGCGGGTGGATTATCCCTCAAAAGTTTTGCCATCAAACCGCTCGGGCTGGAAGGCTCGCAGGACGCCACACGCGAAGCCACCATCCTCAAGGCGCTGCAGGATACGCTCGCCGAAAAAGGCATCAAGTCCAAAAACGTCAACGTCTGCGCGCCGGGTTTCCACGTCTTCTCCAAGTTCGTCAAGCTGCCGCCGGTGGACGCCACCAAGGTGACGCAGATCATCCAATACGAGGCGCAGCAGAACGTGCCGTTCCCGCTGGCGGAGGTCGTGTGGGACTATCAGATTTTAGGCTCGGCGGCCAGCGGCGAACTGGAAGTGTTGTTGGTCGCGATCAAGTCGGAAGTGGTCGAGGGCTTGTTCCGCGTGGCCGCGCAGGCGAAGTTGAAATTGAGCTTGTGCGACGCCTCGCCGGCGGCGCTGTGCAACGCGTTCCGGTATAATTACGGCGACCTCGAAGACTGCACCATGCTGCTCGACATCGGCGCGAAGACAAGCAACCTGCTGTTCTTCGAGAAGGGAAAAGTTTTCTCGCGCAGCATCAATCTCGGCGCGAACACGATCACACAGGATTTCGCGAACGAGTCGAAATTGAAATTTGACGACGCGGAAAAAATTAAAATTGCCGAAGGTTTTGTGAGCCTGGGCGGCGCGTATGAAGAGCCGGAAAACGCCCATCAGGCGGCCATCTCCAAAATCGCGCGGCAGTTCATGACCAAGCTCCACATCCAGGTCAACCAGACGATCCAGTTTTACCGCGGACAGCAGGGCGGGGCGCAGCCGCAGCGTCTATATTTGTCCGGCGGCGCGAGCATCATGCCCTACACGGCGCAATTTTTCGCGGAGAAGCTGAACATCCCCGTCGAATATTTCAATCCGCTCCGCAACCTTCAGATTGACCCGTCGGTGAACCTGGAGGAGCTGGCGCGCGTGGCGCATTCGCTGGGCGAAGTGGTCGGCCTCGGTTTGCGGAACCTCGCGCACTGCCCGGTGGAAATGAATTTGATGCCAGAAAGCACGCTGCGCTGGCAGGCGTTCAACGAACGCAAGCCGTATTTTCTGGCGACGGTGTTCAGCCTGGTGCTGGTGGCCTTCGCGGTCGGGTTCCTGTATGAAAAACTGGCGCAGGCCAAGGCCAGGGAAATTGACGATCTGCAACCCAAGGTTACGCAGATGCAGGAAAAGTCCGACAGGTTCAACCAGGCCTATTCGAAATTTCAGGCGACCCAAAAGGACGCGGCGCAGATTACCTTGTGGATGGAGGATCAGTATTATTGGGGCGATGTCCTGGCGCAGTTGCGCGGCGCGCTGATTCGTTCCGAGGACGACATCGAGAAAAAACTTTCCGCTCAAAAGCCCGGCGTGGAGGCGGGCGTTTGGATTGAACAATTTTCCACGGATCCCAATCTTGGCGGACAGTCAACCGGGAACAATTATGCGCCGCCGACTGCTTATGGCGGGCGTCCGCCGGGCATGGTCGCCCCGGCTCCGGATGCAAGTGGAACAACGCCACCGGCGGAGGGGAGCGTCATCTCGCTCGTCTGCCGCGCCGTGGATCTCACCAGCGTGGATCCGTCGGCAAACAGCGAAATTGCCTACGCGGTTGAAAACGAGCTGAAGAGTTCGACCAATTATTTCAAGCCGGAAGGCACGGCGCTCACCGGCCAGATCACGCCCGACGCCAACGGCACGTTCACCTTTGGCGTCACTGTCACGCTGTTGAATCCACTAAAATTGTAATATGGGCTGGATCAAACGAAATTTATTCTTCGCCATCGGCGGCGTGGTCGCCCTGCTGCTGCTGGGCGCGGCGGGCTATTATGACTACGCCAGCTGGAGCGACAACGCGACGGCGTTCGACAAGCTCAACGAGATTTATGGCACGCTCAAAACGCTGGGCGACCAGAAACCGGCGCCGGGCAACGCCAAGGTTGATAATATCAAGGCGGCCAAGGAAGATGAAGCCATCGTCCGTTCTTGGATCGGCCAGACCACAAATTATTTCGCGCCCATTGCGCCCATCCCTGACTCGGCCGAAGTGACCAGCGAAGAATTTGCGGCCAGGCTGCGCCAGACGATTGACCGGTTGCAGCATGAGGCGGCCACGGCCAGCGTGCTGCTGCCGCCGAATTATAGTTTTTCATTTGAAGCGCAGCGCTCGATCGTCAAGTTTGAGGCCGCCAGCCTTCCGTCGCTTGCCGTCCAACTGGGCGAGGTCAAGGCCATATCTGAAATCCTGTTCGCGTCGCGTGTCAACTCGCTTGATGACATCCAGCGCGCGCGTGTTTCGAACGACGACATCGCCGGGCCGCAGTCCGATTATATCAATGAGATGTCCGTGACCAACAACCTCGCGGTGTTGACGCCGTATGTAGTGACCTTCCGGGGTTTCAGCGCGGAACTGGCCTCGGTGCTGGCCGGTTTGGCCGCGTCGCCGCATGCCTTCGTCGTCAAAGCCATCAGCGTCCAGCCGGCGGGCGCGGCGGCGCAGGCGGGCGACAATTCTGCGCCGGGGATGCAGGTGCCGGTGGTCGCCCAGAGAAAAGGCGAGTTGCCGACGGTGTTGAATGAACAGTTGTTGCGGATCACGCTGGAGATTGTGATTGTGAAACCGTTGCCCAGGAAATAAGCCCATGGATTTCATCAAGAAAAATTACGATAAAATCATTTTGTGCGCCGTGCTGCTGGGAGTCATCGGCTTCCTCGTGTTTCTGCCGTTCGCGATCTCCAGTGAACAAGCCGCCTTGCATGACGTGGAAATCGCCGTCACCAGTCCTTCCGTCAAGCCGCTGCCGCCGGTGGATTTGACGCGGCAGTCCAATGCGACACAGCGGGCGCAGTCGTCGGCGGGCTTTGATTTTTCGAGCACCAACAAGCTGTTCAATCCGATCGAATGGAAAAAGGCGCCGGACGGCACGTTCATTCCGGTCAAGACCGGCGGCCAGCCGGCGGCGGCGGTGGTGGTGGCCAAAATCATTCCATTGTATTATGCGCTGTCGTTTGACTCTGTGGTCACCAACGGCGTCACCCCGCGCTATGTGGTCGGCGTCGAGCGCCAGGCGGCGGCGAATCCCGCGCAGCGCCGGAAACAGCAGCGTTTTGTCTCGCCCGACGACCCCAAGAAAGCTGAATTCACTTTGCTGCAGGTCAAGGGCGCGGCGGAAAATCCGGACGAGCTGGTTTTGAAACTGGCGGACACCGGCGAGACGGTGTCCATCACCCCGGGCAAACCGTATCAGCGCGCCGACGCCTACGCGGCGGATTTGCGATACGATCCGGAAAAGAAAAATTTCCCGGCGAAGCGAGTGGGCGCGGCGATTTCGTTTGCCAACGGAGATTACATTGTCGTTGCCATTGATGACAACGAGGTGGTATTGTTCGACCAGTCAAACCAGAAAAAAACAACTTTGCGATACACGCCTTGATTATATATTTTTTTTTTGTAAAATATCCCGGCTCAAGATTTATTTGAAACCACAACCATGACTAAAGCAGCTTTACTCTCCCTCGGCTTCATTATCCTGCTGGCCTCCGCCGCCGCATTGTCGGTGTCAGCGCAGACCAGTCCCACGGACGTGGCGGTTAATGAAGGGGTGGTCCGGCAGGCCAACACCATCGTGCTGCGGCAAAAACTGGCCGATGCCAAAAGCGCCGGCGCGCGCGGCGATCTGGTCGCCGCCTCAAAATATTACGAGGAGGCGTATGCGCTCACGCAGCAGATCGGCTCCGGCATTGACGCCGAGACGGCGCAGACCGTTTCCGGCCTGGTGGCCACCCGGATGCAGCTTGCCCGGCAGGCGCAGTCCAACGGCGACTTGCACGAGGCGGACACCCAGGTCAAGCGCGTCCTGAAGGTGGATCCAAAAAACCAGGCCGCCATTGCTTTCAAAAAACAGAACGACCAGATGATCGCCTCCATGCGCGGCAAGGTGCCCGATGCGCAGACGCTCGAACAGATTCCCGCCATCGTCAATGACAAAACCGATGCCGCCACGCTGGTGCAGGACGGCAAGATTCTTTATGAGGCGGGCAAGCTGGAAGAAGCCACGGCCAAGTTCAACGCGGCGTTGAAACTAGATCCGGACAACCGCGGTGCCAATTATTATCTGGCACTGACCAAGCAGGCCGTTTATGCCCGTGAAAGCCGCGCCCACACGGTGGTCAGCGCGGATCGAATGGTGGATGTGGAAAAAGCCTGGGAAAAGCCAAAGCCCAACACGAGCCTGCCTTCGCCGAACCCGTATGCAAACACCAACCTCGTTTACACCGGTTCCGGTCGTCAGGGAATCATCAGCAAGCTCGACCGTTACCGGCTGGATGCCGAATTTGACAGCCTGCCCTTGAGCGAGGTTATTCGCGTCTTGAGTGAACAAACCAAGCGTCTGGATCCGGACAAAAAGGGCATCAACTTTTTGATCAACCCCAACGGCGACACTTCCATTGACACGACAGGTCCCAGGGCGGTCGGTGTGGCCGGTGGATTTGGTGGCCAGCCCGGCGCTCCGGCCGGGGTGCAAAACTTCGGCAACCCTGGTGCGGCGGCGGTGGATCCCGCCACTGGATTGCCAATTAATCAGGGAGCTGCGGGCGGCTCTGAAGCGGTTGACCTGAGCACGGTTGTCATCAAGATCAATCCCGCCTTGACCGACGTCCGGCTCGCGGATGTGTTGGATGCGGTTTGTGAAGTGGCTGATCATCCAATCAAATACAGCATCGAAGACTATGCTGTCGTCTTTTCGGCCAAGGGCGCCGAGACGCCGATGTTGTATAGCCGTCATTTCCGGGTGGATCCGAACACCTTCTACCAGGGTTTGCAAAGTGTGAGCGCCTTGAGTTTTGGTGAGAATAACAATTCCAGCGGTGGCAGCGGTGGCAGCGGTGGCAGCAGCGGTGGCAGCAGCAGCGGTGGCGGCAGCGGTGGCCAGAATCAGGGCGGGGCGGTGGTTCCGATTGTCAACGTGGCACCCGGTTCAAGCGGTCTGCGCTCGCAAGGTCAGGGTGGTGGCGGTTCAACCAGCGGCGGCGGTGGAAACACTGGCGGCGGCGCTGCTGGTGGCACCGGCATTGTTAACAGCAGTGGCAACGGCGGTCTGAACTATATCACAACCGTGAACCGGACATCTGATGTCAGCACGGAAGCCCGCCAGTTCTTTTCCACGCTCGGAGTGAATTTGGAATTGCCCGGGAAAAGCCTTTTCTTCAACGACCGTTTGGGCGAGCTTTTTGTGCGTGCCTCGCAGCAGGATTTGGACACCATTGAAAACGCCATCGAGGTTCTGGATCGCGTGGCTCCGCAAGTTCACATCAAGGCGCGTTTCATTGAGATTGACGAAGGCACCCAGTCGGCGCTCGGATTCGACTGGTATCTGGGCAACTACGTTAACGGCAAGGTCGTTGCCAACGGCGGCAGCGCGCCCTCGCTCAACGTGCCGGTCTCTTCAGCCAATCCGCTTGGTGCGTTCCCCGGCAATACCGCAGCCAGCATAATTCCTGGGTCGGCCACGGATCAAAATATAACCAGCGGCCTGCGCAATCCGCTTGGTGCGCCCGCGCTTACCACCATCACCGGCATCATGACCGATCCAAATTTCCGGGTGGTCATTAACGCCTTGCAACAGAGCACCGGAACCGAATCGCTGGGCGAGCCGGAGGTGGTGACCACCAGCGGGCGCCAGACCGAAATGCGGGCGACACAGTTGATAACGGTGGTCACAGGCGTCAACTTCCAGCAGGGCACCGCCGCCACGACATCCGGCACGACCACCCAATAATTTTAACAATGATCAAAATGAAAACGCATCAATCTAAATCCATTTTCAACCTGGCTTGTTATTTGTTGTGTTTCGGGGCCGCCTTGAGTCTTGGCGGAATCGGACGCGCGCAGGTGGTCAACAACAATCCGGGAACTTCGGCCATTACATTCGACACTCAACAGGTCGAGACCGGGCCGGTGCTAGATGTGGTTCCCGATGTCTTGTCCGACGGCTACACCATCAATCTGACATTGATTCCATCGGATACCGAGTTTGTCGGATATGCTGATCCCCCGAACATTCCGTCGGTCACCGGCAATCTGAATGTGGTGCAATTGCCCATTGTTCTGCCGACATTCACCGTCAAGCAGGTGGTCACCACCGTGAACATTTGGGATAACCAGACCATCGTCATCGGTGGATTGATTTCCACGGACACCGCGAGCACCAAAGACAAGGTTCCTGTTCTGGGCGATTTGCCGCTGGTGGGTAATCTTTTTCAAAGCTCCTCCAAGACGGTTAATAAAAAGAACCTGATGATTTTTGTGACGGCCACGGTCGTGGATCCCGCCGGCAACCGGGTGCATTCGGATGACGAGTTGCCATTCGCGCAGTCCGCCATTCCGGTGCAGCCAGTCGTGCCCGGCCAGAAATTCGAGCCGGTGACGCCGGCGTCAGCGTCGTCAGAAGCGAAACCGTAACGCGGAGATTGTTGAGACGGGCGATGATTTGTGAATCGTTTGTTGATTGTTGACGGCCACGCTTACGCCTATCGCGCTTTTTATGCGATTCGCGAACTGCGTTCGCCATCCGGCCAGCCGACGAATGCGATTTACGGGTTCGTCAAAATGCTGGCGAAAATGCGGGAATCGGTTCAGCCGACACATCTGATGGTCGTCTGGGACGGCGGCCTGAGCGCGGCACGGGTGGCGGATTTGCCGGAATACAAGGCGCAGCGCCCGGAGATGCCAGACGAATTGAGGCCGCAACTGGACGGGATTGTTGGTTATTTGCAGGCGGCGGGTGTCGCTTCCTTCCGGCGCGACGGCGTCGAGGCGGATGATTACATAGCCTGCCTGGCGCGGCAGGCGACGACGGCGGGCATGACGGTCGTCATCGCCAGCGCGGATAAAGATTTTATGCAGTTGGTTTCGCCGGTGGTAGGGTTGTTGAACCCGAACGACAAAAGCGAAACCGTTTGGACGCAGGAACAGGTGCGCGCCAAGACTGGCGTGGAGCCGGCGCAGATTGTGGACTGGCTGGGGCTGATGGGTGACAGCGTGGACAACATTCCCGGTGTCCCCGGAGTAGGGCCGAAGACGGCCGCCGATCTGTTGAACCGGTTCGGCTCGGTGGCTGGCGTTTATGCCAGGCTGGCCGAGGTGAAGTCGGAAAAACTGCGTGAAGCGTTGCGTGTTTCAACCATGGCCGTCCAGCGCAATCTGAATCTGGTGCGGTTGCAGGATGATTTGCCGTGTGATTTTTCGCCGGAAGAGTTGACGGGAAAACCGGCGGATGCCGGGCGGTTGGCGGAATTGTTCCGCCAGTGGGGCTTCAACGGGATGTTGAAGGCCTTGGAAATGCCGGCGGACCGGCAGGCGTTGATGTTGTAGATTTTGAATTTGTAAGACCGATGAATTTGCCA